>JAPLRK010000028.1 GCA_026399195.1 Legionellales bacterium | reverse complement strand
TCGATATCTGGAATTCGATACATAGAGAAATTAAATGAATTAAAATTTGGATGCCAGGTCGGTGGTATTCCACAAGATGTTGAAACACTGAAGCATCAATATTTTTCAGAAGAAGAATTACTGGCTATGAATGACATCATGATTTATTCCGGCATTGCTGGGATAGATTGCTGGCGAGATGCTGATTTACCAGAGATCTCACCAGATTCAGACGTTGATTGGGATACCGGCGCAATAATTGGAACTGGAATTGGCGGCATGGAAACAATTATAGACAAGTTGATTTTTCAAGTTCAAAAAGGGAAAGTTTCTCGTCTTGGCAGCACTATTGTTGAACAAGTTATGTCCAGCGCTATCAGTGCTAAAATAGCTGGAACATTAGGGCTTGGAGGACAAGTCACGACCAATAGTTCGGCTTGCACCACTGGAACAGAAGCCATCGTTACCGCCTATCATCTGCTAAAGTATGGCAAGGGTAAAAGAATGTTGGCTGGTGGTGCTGAAGGCTCCTGTCCTTATACATGGGCTGGTTTTGATGGCATGAGAGTGCTCAATTCAAAATCAAATAATGAACCTACAAAAGCTTCGCGACCCATGAGTGCTTCAGCTGGGGGATTTATTCCTGGATCTGGAGCAGGATTTTTAATGTTAGAAACATTATCGAGCGCCCGAAAACGGAAGGTGAGAATTTATGCAGAGATCATTGGGGGGCAGATCAATTGTGGCGGACATAGAACAGGCGGAACAATGACCGCACCGAACCCAGAGGGCGTGGTTCGGTGTATTCGAGATGCTATGAAAATGGCGGGAATTACCTCTGATGAAATAAACGCCATTAATGGGCACTTAACAGCAACGTTTGCTGATCCTAAGGAAATACATAATTGGGTCAAGGCTTTAGAAATACATCCAAGCGATTTCCCGCTGATTAACTCAACAAAATCCCTAATTGGACACGCTTTGGGTGGCGCTGGCGGGCTAGAATGTGTTGCTACAGTTTTACAATTATATAAAGGCTTTATGCATGCCTCTATTAATTGTGAGGATCTCCACCCCGAACTGTCTGGAATTAATAATATTGTACAAAAGACAAAGGAATTTTCTGGCTCTATTATTGCAAAATCTAGCTTTGGTTTTGGAGACGTCAATGGATGTGTTTTGTTTAAGAAATGGTATGAAAACAGTTAGAATCCGGAACGAAATAAAGTCCTATTCTTGCGCAAATAGGAACTTATTTCGCTCAAGATCCTTATTAACCAGGAGAGTATTATGAATGAGCAAGAAGTATTTTTGAAAGTTGTCAGTTTAATTAAACCTTATGCAAAAAACGAAGTCGGATTTAATTCCATATCAAAAGAATCAAAAATTCTCCAAGATTTAGGCGTAAATTCGGCGAGATTGGTAGATATTGTTCTTGCTTTCGAAGACATGTTCAATATTGAAATTGATGATGATGCTGCTGACAACATCTGGACTATTGGAGATGCGATCACCTTAATCCAGGCGAAACTTCAAAATGCTCAATAAAAAAAGCCAGTATTTTTTAATCATTCAAAGGGCAGTTTCGTACTGCCTTTTTATATTTTCGGCTACCGTTATTTTGTTTCTATTCATAGAGATATTCAAATATAAAATAGAAGGTTTAAGCGAAGTGAGAAAGAAGTACAAGGAAATATTGAAAAATGCAAAGGGGTCGGTCATATTATGTACAAACCATCTCACCTTGATTGATTCCATTATTCAATTTATTATTTTGAATTCCATCGCCGGATACCTTTTAAATTTTTCAAGCATGCCTTGGAATCTTCCTGAAAAAGCTAATTTTTATCATAAACTGTCTTGGCGAACGCTCTGTTATTTAGGGAAATGCATTCCTGTACAAAGAATGTCTGATTTAAAAACCCGAAAAAAAACAATTGAAAAAATACAATACGTTCTTGGAAAAGGAGATGTGATTTCAATTTTTCCGGAAGGGAAAAGAAGTCGAAATGGTCTGATTGATGAGTCAGATTTTTCTTATGGCGCTGGTAATCTTTTAAAAGATCTTGAGCGACCCACGGTCATCTGTATTTATCTACGAGGACGTAAGAACGGAGGCTTTGCAAAATATCCAAAAAAGGGAGAAATATTTTATATTGATATAGAAAGTTTCATTCCTATCTCTGCAAACACTGGCCTTAGAAAAGTCAAAGATCTTTCAACGCAAATAATCACGAAATTAAAAATCATGGAAAATAAATATTTTGAAAACAAAGCGACTCATAGGCAATGACATCGTTGATCTTAAAACGTCTGACGCGCTAAACTTTCCACAGAAAACTCGTTTTGTAAAACGGGTGTTATGTGAAGGCGAACAAGCTTTTTTTTTCAAAAACAATCAATCAATCGCCTTATTCTGGAGCTATTGGTCGGCCAAAGAAGCTGTCTATCGAATGATAAAGAAGATGGATCCTACCGTCTCTTTTTCTCATCGTTCATATCAAGTTAACTTTTTAGAAACAAAGAGGAATCCTTCGGTTGGATACGTGACATACGAGGGGTTGACGTTTCATGTGGCGTTTTCAACCACCCCCCATTGGGTGCACTGCATTGCGACTTCAATCAATAACACGCAGAAAATAGTATCCAGAATAAGTTCTAATGACGAGATTAAGTCTGATAATATTTCTTTTTGCCCTGAAGAACTGCAATCAGTCTATTCAAAGGAATCATTTCTCGTTAGATGCTTGACAAAAAACATGTTAAAAGAGGTTACCGGTAAAGATTTCGAAATTCAGCGCCCACTTTTGTTGAAAAAATTTGGTCCCCCAGAAATATGGCATAATGGGAAAAAATGCACCGACATGGACCTTTCTATGTCTCATGACGGAAGCTATTGCGCTGGCGTCATTCTTCAGAGCCCATAAGGATCGGGAGGAAATCCTTTGAAGTTTGCGAAAAAGGCTCCCGATATCCTAACCCCTCGCTTAGCTATGAACCCATATCCCTAATTCATCAGGTTGAATTATAGACTTCATTTTATCATAACGGGGGTCATCAGGAAACAAATGATGTGCCTCGTTCAGTAATGCTTGGGCTACCTTTGCTGAACCCTCAACTTTTGCAGCACATCTGATTTTATTCATTGATATAGGGGCGTTCTTACCTTCAGGGCAAATTAATGTAGGCGCTTCCTCACTTATAAAAGTAAGGGTGATGGAAACTGAGTCAGACAAGGTCTTTTCTAATACACCATATGCTTTTGACAGTTGATTCCCATACCATGCTCGTTCAAATAGAACGTTCGATTGAAATGGCAACAGCTGAATTGCCTCAGTATAAAATGCAATGGCTTTCTCGGGCTCCGGCGGATCAATAGAAAGTGCCGCATCGCCAAAAAGAGCACATAATTCATGATACATCCAAGGCGTCTGCTCGAATTCTAAGGGGCAACTACCAGCGCCTACTCCTTTAAAAGGGGAATGAGTCAACACCTCGGCATATTTTTTCTGTAAAAATAATACAAAAATAGTGACAACATTTTGTGTTGAATCAAGCTTTCTAGAGGTAGCAAAAGCAGATAAAGCTTCATCTTCTTTACTCAGTTTATAATAAATGATGGCGCGAAGATTGAGTGCATCACAATGATCTTTTTTGTCCTTCGGAAAAGATGAATCTAGTTTGAGTAAAGCCTCTGAGAAATGATTCATATAAAAATAACACATAGCTTGTCGTAAACAGACGACTTCTATTTGTCGTGATAAAGAGTCGCCCTTCTCTGTTTTAAAGACCTCTCTGAATAATTGTTCTGCTAAAGAAAAATTTTTTAAAGCATCAGAATATTTATTCTTCTGAAAGGCCAAGTCGGCAATATGAAATGCCTTCTCCATTTCTTCATGTCTATTCTTAAGTTTTTGTTCTTCAGAATATCTTTGATAGTCTCTATTTTCTCTCATTCGCCCAAAGAAAGCACCTGTCACCTGTGAGGCAACTGGACAGGCCAATGCCAATGCTACACTTTGACGGTCAATCTGTTTTTTTTCTTGTAAGGTACTGACGAGCAATAAGGTACAAACTGCAAGGACAGCATTTTCTGGCGTTATCACATATAATCTAAACCATTCAGACCAATTCAGTGAAACATCTGTTTTCGTATGAGGCATATTTTCTCCAATTTTTTAATAAAAAAGACTCATTTCTGTTGAGGGCCTCATGCCACTATCAGTCGTTGATTGAATAGACTTGAAAAAATGAGGGGATGTTACTGTTTCAAATATCTTAGGTGTCATGACTGCTAAAGGAAATCGAGCAGAAGTTACTGTTTCAAATACCTTCGGCGCCATGACTGCTAAAGGACGTGGTTTATCTGCTACTGTTAAAAATGATGCTACTGACGTTGTTTGATGCACGGCTCTTGCACATGGATAGCGATATTGAACTTCCTCCCATTTTGGCAAGGGCAATTTTCTGACATCTAAGGCTTGGTAAGCCCTTTCTCTACAGTCGTCAAATAATACCTGTAACGTACCGGCAATAAAGTCACCGAGCGATTCAGCCACCACTCTAAAGTCCCTACTATTAAAGTCCCTACTATTAAGGTAACGTATTTTGGCATTTTCCGATTTGGTTTCTTTATCTACGTTATTATAATGGATAGCGAGCAATACAGAACCCCCAAGAAGAACTGAAGCTAGCAAGACAGGATGAGCTATAATAAACTCACAAACACGCTCACCTGCCGCGTAAATATCTGGATCTTGTAATAGCATCAACCCAAAACCAGTCACGTCACTTGAAGCAAAATTCACAGCATCATATAAGATATAACTGTATAATTTTTCTGATAAAAATTCGCCTTTTTCTTTACGCGACGCTATGTTTTTTTCCCAAAAATAGCTTATTCCTCTGGCAATGAGATGTGAACCCATTAATAACTTGGGATTCAGACCAAACACTTGTTTGGTTGTATCTAAATCAGGAAAGTATGCTTGCACACTTGTAGGCACACAGGGTTTTATGTAGGGGAGAAAACAGTTGGCTGCCTCATAAACAGTGCAACCTGTTTCAATCACATTCGCGTATTGATCGAGTTCTTTAACCCATTCATTGCTTGGCATCATTTGCTTAGTAAAGTGAAGCAATTGCAGTGCTTTACGTGATATAAACAACCCAGTTTCTAAATTTTTTTTATTCCATGCCGTATCAGATTTAAGAGAAGGTTCGGAGCGAGTATCCGGCCATGGGGATTGCTTTTTTAACCATTCCTTTGACATCTGCTGTGCCCAAGCAAAGCCAACGTCTTTCAATAAAGGATAAGTTACAGAATAAGCCCAAGCTGTTTTACTTAAGACACTTTTTTTATCGGTATCAGAAGAATTTCTAAGCAGGTAACGTGCCAGCTTATTTAGCGTAAAGGTCATGATATCCGCTATTACAAAAGCAGTTTTTGTCTGCTCACATCTTTCAAAATAGTTCAGCACGTCTTCTGCCTGTTTTTTTGCTTGCTGATCCGTTTCACAGAGTCGCGTGCCGGGTTCTCTTTGCATAATGCTAGATAATTCTGCCTTCGCGTCAGCTTTATGTCCTAAAGAATAGTTTGATATCGCATGATCAATCGCTGCAAGCAAGTTAGGTGACAATTCTTGAGATTGTTCAAAACATCGCAACGCTTGAGTAAGGCTATCTTGACTACCTTCTGTAACGAGCAAACGCCCTTTTAAATGATATGCCCTGGCATTCGATGGATTATTTAGAATGGCGGCATCGATTCTCTCAAAAGCAAGCTGGGTGGTTCGTACGTCTCGAGAATAAATGGCGGCACATCCAAGGTTGGCTTGAGAGAGCAAATGATTATCTTTGCAAGTACCTAGCATATTTAAAAATCGATTCAAAACATCCGGTGGAACCACCTCATAACTTGCCAGTCCGTATAGTCCAGCAAATGCCCTATTTAATGTTGCTTGATCATCATCAGGACAATGGTTCAAATACGCATCATAGGCTTTTCCCGCTTGAGAGAATTGGTGCTTGTTGTAATAGATATCGGCCAGTTCTTGGTGAATAGCCGGATCATCATGACCCAATGCAATGGCGGCTTCAAAGTGAACAATGATGTCTTTGTCTTCTTCTTCAAGCTTGGCGATGACGCCGGCGCAAAGATGGGCAGTTATTGAAATATCCTTATTCTCACTTGATAAAATAGTCTCTAATGCTTTTTTTGCTTCTGGTAACCTTTCTAGATTGATGTAGTGATCGCTTAATAATAAGTGGGCACGAGGATCTTCTTTGTGTGACTCAATATAAATGATTATCTTTTCTTCTGCTTGAGTTAAAAATTCGGCGTCACCACGACAGGTGACCACTTGATGGACGATCTGTGGAAGCTTGGCTAAATACTGAAACGCATTCGGATGGTCACCAACGCAGCGTAATGCAAAATCTTCTAGTTTTTTGCGATACAATTCTCTTCTTTTCTCAGGAATAGCTTTATCGAGGGCGATTCGCATCAGTTGATTAATTTTTTGTCCCTCTAATGCTTGCTTGTTTTCTGGCGAAGTTGTCAAAGTAATGGCAAGATCCATTGCTTTAAGGGATTTTTCCACCGATTTTTTTTCTAATGCGAGTGACCGTCCGAAATAACCAATGGCATTTTTAGCATCATATTTAAGTAATCGCATTGAAATATCACGACAAGCGCCATGATTTCCTGTTTTTTCAAAATTCAAAATACTGTTTTCTGACTCAGATATAAAATGAGCATAATCCATTTGTGATTGTTGAACCCCCCCGTGTTTCCATTCATTCATGGCTGTCTTATTTGTTGTATCCACGGCAAAAATAAGGGAGCGTCCTAAAAATTGCATGGATTCGTCATGAGGATGCATGTCAATGAAGTCTTTTGCGTATTTTTTGATTTCCTGCTCCGTGTGTGTTTTTAATTCCTTTAGTGAGGCTCCCCAATTCAATGGATTGATATAGCATTTCCAAGCGTGACCATCGATTTTAGCTAAATAGTCAAACATCGTTGATAAGTTTGCCTTTGCTTTTGCATCAGGAGGTAAGCCTTTCCAACGTTCATGCTCGATGATCTTTTGAAAGGTATAGACCGTCAACCCGACTCCTGCTGCTGCAACAAGCCCAATACTGGCTGCTGAGGCTGTTAAATCGAACGTAAGAGAACCTGTTATCACGGGAGCGAAGACGATCCCACTCGCCCCTATTTTGAGCAGCGACATGGAGGTATGTACGCCATCAGAAGATGTTTCATGTTTCAATCCATAGTGACTAACGCAACCGGCATGCAACAAACCATTGAGTTGCGTATCATCAGTCCCGTCAAGAAGATTAAGGTGGAAATGAATGGGGATATTTGGAAAGGCTCCAGATTGCCGCAGCAAAGCCAGATAGGGTCCTGTCGGTGATGGGCTAGCTGTGATTTCGACAGGGGTTCTTTTGGTCATCTTATGAGTTGATGATGCCTCTATGGCCACCTCTGTATAATGAAATTGATATCGGCCATATGCTTTCCAGGCAGCCAAATCAATATTTTCTTGTGTGTACATAGCTGTTTGAGGTTGTTTTTGTCCAAACGAATACATGTTTAGTATCGATTGCAGAAGATCTGGTGTTATTTTTGCTCCATAATAGGTTATTTCTGGCATTATTTTTTCTGCACACACCTTCATATGAGCAGGTGGAAAGAGAGGCTGGCCTCGCTCATCAAATGCATTGATGCAAGTATCAATCGAATGACATTTTAGCAACCAAGGCAAACTCTTTATTTTTTGTAACGCGAGCTGATCGATTTGATGAGGTTGCAAACGATAGGTGTGGCCTACTCGAAAATTCGTTTGATTCACGAGATTATCAGGCATGACATAATTCGTCACATTATCATAATCGCCGGTTTGTAAATGAAAAGGCAATAGCTCCCTAACTCCTGGCGCTTCAAAGGTAATCACGCGTTCATGAGGATGAGACACCCCATGTAAGGCAGCATGTACTCCACCCAGAGAGTGTCCAGTATGTTCGATGATAAAAGGGCTTCTAGGATAAAGCCTCTCATGTTTGGCTTTTATTTTGCAATAAAATGCTTCTGATTCACGATGGGCTGTTGGAATTCTCTTAAACACGCCGAGCTTTAAATCACTCCCTAGATTGGATAACCATACATCATCTCCATAATAAGCCAAGTCCGTACCAGCATTTGCTTGAACAATTAATCCCGTTTTTGTATGTCGATAGGCAACGCCCACATAGCCTGATGGATAAGCTTTCGTTGTAGCGGCATGATGCGCAGGGAATGAATGAGAAATCACTTCGTCCGATGTTGAAAACACCTCAAAATCGCCTGGTAATGGAGTGGTTCCTCTTGTAGACAAATAAGCATGCTTACATAATTCAGCATACACACGAGGGTTCATTCCTTCCTCCTCAGAAAATGACAGACGGTCCCTTCTAACGCTGCGCAGAACGCTTTGAAATCTTTCATTAATTGTTCAAACTTCATAACTGACTCCCCGCAATTCTTCAGATTA
>JAPLRK010000021.1 GCA_026399195.1 Legionellales bacterium | reverse complement strand
TGTAATGCGAGACTATTCATTCCAACGTTATATTACATTTTCTTTTGAGTGTCCCGTGTTATTTTTATTATTTTAGATTTTAGTGAAAAGTCACGAAATTGTTGGTGGTTGTCAATAACGGGGTTGACCGAATACTTACAGTTTTGGTAACTCATGCCGAGGTAGAACAATATATTTTTCCATAATTACATCCTATTACAACTTACAACTTACTTCTTATTCAATAAATGCGACTTTTCTCAATAATTCATCCGTGATTCGAATTCCTAGTCCTTTAAAAAAAGATTCAAGACATACCCCTATAATCCTTGAGCGCTCCTCTCCATCAGCGTTTGTGACAATGATTTTATTATAAAGATCAAAACAAAAATCGAGACTCTCTTCCATGTTGGCTTCAGGAATTTGTTTTAAAACAGGCAACAGCTGAAGAATTATTTTTTTTAGTACGCAGGTATTTACCATAGAGTATTTATGTTCCAAGGAAATTGTTGGGATGGCATAGGCATCTAATTCACCAATTTGCCCCAATCGCTCTTGCTCGGCCAATATTTTTTCTTCTAGTTCTTTACAACCATATTCACCGCATGGATCGCCTTGTCCGGTAATAAGCCAAGTAGGATCAACTTTAAATAGTTCAGAATAGCTTATGATGTTTTCTAAGCTGAGTGTCCTTTTGCCATTTTCATGCTGCGAATAAGTAGATGCGGGAATCGCATACTTTTCAGTTAGTTCTCTGGCAGTCTTGTATCCTGAAGCGATCCTGGCAATTTTTAAACGCTTAGGGATATCTGCGATAAAATGGGTCATGTAGGTATTAGACAAATGTGAATGGCTCAATTCTATTATAAATTACTAATCGAGTAAATAAATAAAAATATTCTCAAATATGGAATGATTGTGTGGCAAATTAGCCCTGGTTGATCAAGTACGCTGGCTAAAAATAACACCGTTTGAAAGATGATTGCAGATGCCCATGCTTTATCATACTGAAAATCTCACGTTTTTTATGTAACCAATTATTTGTTGAAGCAAAAAGATTAATAGACTTACAATTGACTTGCATTAGTTAATGTACATTAGAGTTATAATCGACTATGAGCATAGAGGTGATAACTTTATAGACGACTCCAGCGTAGTCTCAAAGCATTCGTGATCACTGAAACAGAACTTAGTGACATGGCTGCAGCAGCGATAATGGGGCTTAGAAGCAGGCCTGTCATTGGATATAACACTCCTGCGGCCACAGGGACGCCAACATGTTATAAATAAAGGCGAAGAACAGATTTTGCCGTATATTACGCATGGTAGCTACCGACAACCTTAACAATGCCACTTAAATCTCCATGCAACAAAGTAATTCCAGCGCTCTCGATAGCCACATCAGTACCAGTACCCATGGCAATTCCAATATCAGCTTTTGCTAGCGCTGGGGCATCATTGACGCCATCTCCCGCCATTGCAACGACAAGCCCTTTGGCTTTCAGAAAATTTCGCAAATATCATGAAACAGCGAACATCAATTGACCCCATCGGTTCCTTATTCTGGCTATCCACCTTTCTCTGTGGCCTAATGTACGGATATGTAAATTAGCGTAATTTTTTCTTATGAAAAATGATTACTCTAGAACCACCGATATAAGGACAAAATCCATGTGCATAAAATCAATAACCACTATATTAATCGGGATCATTTTTACAACAATGAGTTCTGCGGGTTATAACAACACTATATCTACGAGCATAATTCCTCCCAACCCAAGTATCACAGAAACGCATCTTTTTTTCGTATCTGTTCATCCAGATGATGCGCCCCTAACTTTTGGTGGTATGATTCAAAATAATCAAGGATTTGTAAATCAAAATAAATTTATCACGATTTATGAGCCGTTCAGTCAAACGAATTACACCGCAGCCGGCGGCGCAAGCATTTTTACCAATGAACGCATCAGTTATGTCACAGCACTGCGTTATAATGAAGACGCGAATGCGTACAATGATTTATTTACCGTATGGTCCAGTTATACCTTTTGGGGACAGTTGTACCCCGAGTTGTCTTTACGCTACTATTTAGAAAATAATAACATCCCACCTCCGTCGGTATGGATAGATGATGGTGAACACTTTACTGATGGGACATCAAATACTGGATTTAATTTATTTGGGCTTCAAAGTATTTTTTACTATGAGGTTATTGTCGAAGATTTTCTTCGACTTCTAAATCAGCCGAACTGTGCTGTTTTTTTACCTTCTGCCGTTTCTAATAGCGTTTACCAACAACATCCGGATCATTTTTTAGTGCGAGAAGCAGCCATCCAAGCGGCCTATACTTTGGCTCAAACCGTCAGCGCAGACAACCTATGTCAGCTTTATTTTGGGCAAGATCAACCTTATACAAATGGCGATTTACCAGGCTCACTTACAATGATAAATAACTTCAGAATAAGACTCGGTAATACCGGCGTTCAAAATGAAGTGACTTATCCTATTGATAAATACGCTAAATGGGCCATGCTACAAAATTATAAATCACAATTGGATTCAGGGTATGAAACTTCACTATTATCACGCAGTGTAGAAACTTTTTACTTATGGCCCAAAAATCTGTATGCCATTGTCACCCCAGATCCGACCTGTGACGATCGATCTTATTGTAATTATAATTAGGATTGAGTATGAAGCAAATCAACCCCGTATTGAGCTTATTTTTATGCATATTAGCACACACAATCAACGCTCAAGGCTCTAGTATGCCTTCCAATGATCCTCTTCCAGCCCATCGTCATGTGGTGATTCAACTCGGGGGTTATTCGAGCTCAGGGGGGTTATCGCAAAATATATCAATAGAAGAGCTGGTTGGTAACCAATACACCCTTGCTCAACATCATCCAAAGAATGGTCTTGTAGGGCTTGGTTATTTCATTGATGGACCCGATAATGCCTACGTTCAGATGAACTACGGTGTGAATGGATTTTATTTAGCCCATACACCCGTGAGTGGTAGTATTGGGGTTGAGCATTTTTTTAAAAACTTAAGCTATCGTTATCAAACTCAGCATGTTCCTGTGTATCTTGCCGCTAAGGCGTTAATTAAAAACGACTCTAAACCCTACCAACTCACCGTTGATGCCGGTATGGGTATTGATTTCATGCGTACATTCAATTACAAGGAAACATCACTTAATTCCGAGGCATTACCTCAAGATAATTTTGCCCCTCATATGCAGGAAACGTTTACTGCTATGGCCGGCTTTGGACTTCGTTTCAATCATGTTTTCGGCCAAGCCCCTTTAGAATGTGGTTATCGCTTCTTTTATTTAGGTCAAGGGCACTTACAAATCAACAATGATCTGTACCAAAATTCACTAAAAACTGGAAACAACTACGCCAATGCACTGTTGTGTTCAGTGACTGTTTAGACGGTTTTTACCACTTGATATCAAAGGATATTTTACGATGAAAAAATGGACAACGGCATGCTTAATTATTTTTTCGTATATCCCCTTCACGAATGTGTTCGCAAGCAATTATTTTAATGTCACACTAATGAATAGCGTCTTTTTGTCAGTGCGCTAATAAGAAAATGCCAAAATGTACTCCTGAGCATGACGCGCATTGACAAAAAGACACATTGGACTAAATCGCAGACTGAGCTTCGCTAGAATTATGAGGGTAGAATTATGAGGGTATTGCTTTTCTCATGGGTGGGTGTGTAGTGTGTAGGTTCTGAGTATTGCCGTACTACCATAGTACACATATGCAGCATAGTACACGATTCTGGTTTGTCAAATTATCGCGAAGCGATTTAGTTCAACGGGCGCTTCACTCACCATTGCTCCGACGTTTAATCCAAGGGCCCCCAATAAAGTTTATCCCAACGCTGGGGTAAAGATCACCTCTGCAGGATTTACACTCAGCCAATGCACGCCACAAACAAACAAATTTTGTACATTTCCTGCTAGCACTAACGCGCCGGCAAATCTTGTTGTCTCGGGGCCCTCAGGCATTATTACGGTGACGGCCTGTTTAAACGCCACAAAAAACACGGCCAACTGTGAAATTCACTCCATCAATCTCCCTGCTATTATTTTTATTACCCAAAATGGCTATAATGGTAATTTAAATGGCGTTGAGGGTGCTGATGCCCTATGCAACAGCGAAGCCTATGGTGCTGGAAGCCAAGTCCCACCTGGCCGGACATTCAAGGCGTTATTGCTCTCACCTACACGTTATCCCTGCTCTAATCCAAACGGTGACCATTCAGGCGGCTGTAAGGGTAAGTATGCAAACGATTGGCCACTTGTTCCTGGAACAGCCTACTACCATCCCAATGGCTTCACTATTTTTAATACGGTCAATGAAAATGGCGTTTTTGATGGCGAAGTTGTTACATTGCAAGATGTTCAAGGCAATGCCTCAATCGCCCAATTTTGGTCTGGCATACAATCTGTGCATAGCACTTCTGATGGATTTCATATCGATGCATGGGCCTTTGATGACATGAATCCAAATGCTGATCACGTTTCCTACACAACAAACCTCGCTTATTGCCAAAACTGGACCTCATCTAACGCTACTATTCACGGCAACGTTGGATCTGCTGGTAGGGTTGAAGGAAATTTAAGCAGCCCTGTACCAACAGCTCAGTGGGGAAATTATTATAACTTCCAAGATAGTGCCTTGAGTTATTTATTTAATATCTTTGATATTAGTGCTTACTACACTTGTGATGGCCCAGCTAGCCTTGTTTGTGTGGGATAGTAAGCTTTATTTAAAAGCTAAAAGAGATCCCTCCAATAATGGCTTGGGTATTAAATGTAGCGTTTCCAAGTGTTTTTCCAAGAGTAAGGTCGTGAACAACAGTAGCATTATAATATTTGTTTTTCACTTGAAAATTACTATCCCTGTACTCTATAAATGCGCCGATACTGTTAGTAAGAAATAACATTAGGCCGGCTCCTGCTTTTACACCCAGCGAGGTATACGTGCTCGATTGCCCTGCAGGAATGAAGTTATCTGTGTCTTTAAGTGTGGTGACGAATATCGCAGGACCCGCGCTCAAATAAGGCTGAAGTCGGCCTTTAGTAAACTGCGCCGAAACAAACAGTGGGTACCTGAGCATGACATCTAACCCAACGGTGGTTACATTATTATTGAATTTTTTGAGCGTCTCGGGAGACGTGGAGCACCCTACACCTGCCACACATAAGTTAGGAACGTGAGCGAAATAACTTCCCGTTTTCACTAAACAAGGTACAATGCCAAAATCTAATCAAATGGCATTGAATATAGGCTTGGTAATGAAAAGGTTTTATGGAAAAACAGCTGAAGAAGGGATGGTCAATT
>JAPLRK010000004.1 GCA_026399195.1 Legionellales bacterium | reverse complement strand
GCCCCTATTCCCTAATTTCTGAAAATACCGTGATCAAAAAAAAGCCAAAACCAAGTCTCAATGAACCACGCCTACCTGCGTTTTATCGTCATCCAACCCATGCCTCATGAAAAATAGACCAGATCCACCGAGTAAGACTGAATTTTCTGTGCGATTTACGCTCATTAATAAACTCAAGACGACAAAAAGCCGCGCGGTTATTGCTAGCCATTTTTCTCGTTTGTGTTAATTCATCAGAACTTTGTAGTCAGTAGGTGGTGCTCGAATGCCAGTACCTGCCATGACGGACACCAAATGTTCCTCTTTTCGATTGATGTGCGCCAGAATCTTGTTAATCACCTGTCGGTCTTCGATACACGCAATGATCCTCATGGCACCTTGGCAATGCCTGCATACAGTCACGTCAATGTTGAACACCCGTTTTAGTCGCATCGCCCAGCTCTTTTTTCCACGACGCTCTTCACCGTCCGCAATCGGCTCTGTTGTTGCCGGTAATGAAGGTTGTTTTTCTTTGCCCTCACTTGTCACTGCAGCGCGGTGCTTGCTGTTCGGGGCAAACACGCCATGGAATCGAGTTAAGTGAAACCTTGGCTTAGGCACCAAGGCTGCCAGTCGAGCAATGAAATCCAACGGCTCGAATACCACATGGGTCGTCCCGTTTTTGTAGGGAGTCTTCAATTCGTAACTGAGCTTTCCATCCGGCAATCGCTCTAACCTGTGTGTGGATACAGCGGGTCTTGCAATGTAGCGGCAAAGCCGTTCCACCTTGTCTCGTTGATGTGATTTCGCACTGACGCCCGCATGCAATGAAAAGCCCCCTCCTTTTGCAAGCGTTTGACCATTTATTTCATCCGCCTCTTCATCTTGAACAGGCAACGTTTTTAACGTGAAAACCTTCTTGCCTCGCTGAGAACCAACGGCAATTCGATACGTTATGGAACTGCCTTGGAGCTCATTAATCACATCATCGTCAAATCCATCCAGAAGCAGACTACCCTCTTGCGAATCCCTTTCCAAATATCCCTCCCGCTCAAGTAACCGGGCTATGCGCTCACTAATCCGGTGAAGCAGGCTGTTCATCTCGACTGATGTGGGCGTTTTAATCGCATGAAACGTGCCCGTCATACCGCTGGAATCAAGCTCATAAACCCCGTCAAGGAACAACATATGGAAGTGAATATTTAGATTAAGCGCACTACCAAAGCGCTGAATCAACGTCACAGCGCCCGTCTTGGCAGTCGTGTGGGTAAAGCCGGCTTTCTTAACCAAGTAGGTGCTGATTGCCCACGTCACAACCTCAAGTGCCCGGCTCAATACACGGGGTTCGCTTGCAAAAAGCCAGCGCAAGGGAAAAGGCACGCTCAACACCCACTGCCGAATCGGTTGGTGTGGAAGTACGTAATCCACCAGCATTGCTGCACTCTCAACCATCCGCGAAGCCCCGCAGCTGGGGCAAAAACCACGGCGCTTGCAACTGAATGCGACTAACTGTTCCTTATGGCATGAATCGCATTGCACCCGCAAAAAACCATACTCAAGGCGGCCGCATTTCAAGTACTCTGCAAATTCAGTTTGAACATATTGAGGGAGGGTCTTGTCTAACTCTGATAGGTGAGATAAAAATTCAGGATAATGTTCTTCGATAACCTGATACAGTAAGGTTTGTTCAGGCTGATGGCGCGTGTGTTCCATAGCTTCGCGCGCCAGTGCCCCGGTTGTTGCCAGGTGCTGGTGTGACATAGGTTGGTTGCTTCACGTTCCATTGTGTGGATTGCACGCTACCATTGAACCTTATCGATGGCAATACTTGCCCTCCTTCGCAGGACTTGAAATTCTTGGCTCTTGATTCACTGTCTGATTGAGCTAGTCTGCTATGAAGGCCATGGAATTAGGTGGGCGAGCAATCAAAGCACAAATAATTTTTTAAGGCGTGTAAAAAAGATGATCTTTTAAACATATTTCGTAACTCCCCACGTCATCCCGAGCGAAGTGAGGGATCTCCTGTCAAGTGGCACAGTCTTTAACATATCGATTGGTATAAATCATTCCATTCAGGATTGAATATATTAACAAGGTCATTTTTCTTTTTCCGCGACCATCCCTTAATCTGTTTTTCTCGTTCAATGGCTACGACAATGAATAGCGTCTTTTCGACAGTGCGCGCAGAAAGATCTAGGCAAAAACACCCGATTTGATCGCGCATTGTCAAAAGACGCTATTCATTAGTGACTCAATTGTTGGATGAGATGTTTTCACGCACCCATTTGATCATAACTGCATATTTTTTCAAGTTTTTTTTACATTGCTGAGCGGGCAGTCCCAGTGCGCTTTTAAATAAAACCTGCTCGCTCATAAACGCCGTGACGATTATGATTCTGGCTTTACCGGCTGCTATTGCGCCAACCGATTCCTTGTTTGCCGATGCGTTCCAAAAACTCACTTAATACCGCTTGCTTTTTTATCGGCAATAATTTCATATCAACACATAATCGTATCTCTAATTTTAATAATTCGAGTTCGTCCAAAAATATCTCCAAATGCTCCACTCGATTTTGATGCTTGTTCGCACGATAAATACTGCGTATCAGTCGCAATGCATCTCGTTTCATGTCTTGACCCAGCGTGTACTTGTACTCTTTTGAAAACTCCTTCGTGTATTCAAATACCTTTAAGATTAACTGATAGGTATCGCGATAAACAGGTAATTCCGTGTGCAACATGCGCGTCATCTATCCTAAAAAAACCGACCCGCTGCGCGGGTATAGCAAGGTCAAAAGAAAAGTGGCAAAGTGTTTAAAGAGTTAAAGCCCGAGAACACCTAGCGCCAAGAGTGAGATCCTTAACGAAGTTATCCTGAAAGCTGCCGCCACCAGACGCGAAGTACTCGACCCACGCGCTGGACTGAGGATTGCCGGAATCCTCGGTAGAACTCCAGTAGTCGCCAGATATACATCCTGCTCCAGCAATGCATGCGCCACCTTCAGTGCCATTGCCCAGTAATGAAGGCAGGTTGTCAACGATGTTCGACTCAACAGGAGACGTGCTGCAAATGACATTCCCTGAATCAGGCCCCATCTCACAAATGGATGGCAAAAACCAGCCTGTATAGCAAGCATTCCCAGAGACGCATGGTGCGTTGCCTGCGGAATCAATCGTATAGTTTGCACATAATCCTGCGGAGTAATCCGTTAAAGGTGTGGGCGGTGTTCCTCCTCCCGTGCGATAGTCATTATAATAGGTCACTATATTATTGCTATCGCATGACCCATCCGTTGCGCCATTGCAGGCAGACAATGTTGTTGGTGGATTTAATGCCGGTGAAGGCGTTAATGTTGTTGAGGTTTCGTCAATTCCTGAGATGATGTCATGGCTCACATTGCTTGAACCCATACCGTCGGAACTCCAGACAGTACCATCTGGATAAGCCGGTGCTTGGTCCGTTAGGGCTGCAATTTTTCCGCCGATGCTACTTGTTTCCGCGGTGGTATCATCGATTGCAAAAAGATAACCCCTTTGATAGACGCTCCCGTAGGTCAAGATATTGGTCGTTGGGTTTAATGTGTTGGTGTTATCTCCTGCTATGGCAAGTGTAATAGGCGTTGGGTTCGTGTCATAAGCCGCAGCACTTGCCGTGCCTCCTGGTACAATGGTTAACACACACTGGCTTGATACTGCCTACGTTTACAATGGCAATGGTTCTGTTTATACCGCTGGTTTTAAGGGCTAACGTATTTACCGTGGCACTTAACTGCGTTGCGGGTGCTGGCGTATTTAACACGGCATTGCCGTTATCAGATTGCGCTAGTGCCGTGACCGCTCCACCACTATAGGTTGCTTGCATGCATAATAAATGTGCGTTTGAGTCCGTGTTCGTGCTGCATTTACTGCCAGTGCAATTTGAGGTGCTCGATTGAACATACACCCCGATGTTATAACTTCCGGCGGCCATTGATTGTCTGTCTAAATAGGCCGCCACAGAAGCAGGTGAAACACCGTACGGTGTACCACCTGTTGAGTATGGAATAGGTGTGCCCGCTGTAATGATAGTAAAGGCCGTATTGCACGTGCGGCATGTAGCATCCGTTGCATTGCAGAGTCGAATGGTGTTGATGGTGTCTGATATGACGCCACTAAACGTATAGTGCAATGAACTGACACCAAAGCGCGTTTTATTGTGGCTTATCGGTTTAAAGAGCGCTGAGAGCGTCAGCCGCTCATCCTTGGGTGGGAGCGGCGTTGCATGAGCCATAGACGCTCCATTCAATAATAACGCTACAGATAAATACAATGGATGTAACTTCATGTTTGCTCCCTGTTATTTTCGCTTTCAAATGGTATGTGGTGCATGAGGTAAGCCATCCCAATAGGTTTTAAACATATAGGCAGGCATGTCGTGCATGAATGGGTATTTTTTGTTTGATTTACCTTGCTTGTAAACCTGCTCTCGCTCTTGTTCGAACGGTAGGTTCTCGAATAATGTGTCGTAATGCCCTGCAATGAATAGTGTTCTAACTTTGTCTAGTGTTGCAGGCGTGACACTACCCGATTTACTTTGCTTTCCATATAAATTGGATGAAAAAAATGGGGCTAAATAATCTCGTATTAGGCATCGATTCACTCCATTTCGACGTTTTTGTTCTAACGGTAATTGATGGCAAAATTCGACGAGTGGGGGGTAAAGTAACGGATAGGCATAGTTGAAGCCCAAGGACTTTGCTACGACGGCGCTATATTCTATACGCAGTCGCAAGTGATGGCTGCCAGGACCTTGCAAGAGATTGTATTCGTGCTCGCGGAGTGACGTATTGGACGTTGTAATAACATGCTTTAGCCATTGTAGGCTTTTATTGATTTGCCATGGTATTGCCTGACGTGCACTTGTATAGTTTTGATTTAATTCGCGCCAAACCGCCCCTTTGCCCTGTTCTCGCATGAGCTGAGGTAGATATGCGCTGAGTGGTGCGTGACCTGATGCGCATTCATCACCGCCTACGCCCGAAAGAGCCGTAGGATGTCCTTGCTGTGCAATGGCATGATGAAGATTGCTGTGCCTTGTATATGTCTAGCGCTAAACCCTGCTATTTCAGCAGCTTCTCGCGTACTGAGTAACGAACTTTCTTCGCTCATATTCGCCTCTGATCGCGACTATTAGTTGGGTGATGCCCTATAGCATAAAATGATAATTCATTGTTAAGCTCATATGAAACAAGTAATGTAATTGTAATACCCATGCATTTCCTTTCTTTCGTACCTTCATATAAAGAGAAGTGCCATTAATTTGTATAATACTGTATAATCATGTATAATTACAACATGTATATAAATGACAATAGGTGAAATTATGGCTATTGCAATTAGGCTGCCAGAAGAGCTAGAAAACAAACTTTCTTTGCTTGCCAAGAAAACAAAACGCTCCAAAAGCTTTTATGTAAGAGAGGCTATTGAAAGTTATTTAGAAGATGTCAGCGATTATTATATTGGCATGGACGTATTGGAAAACCCAGGGCGCATTTATTCACTAGAAGAAGCAAGGAAGGCATGTGAGCTGGACGATTGAGTTTTCAGAAATAGCCGTTAAACAGCTAAAAAAGCTTGATAAGCAAACAAGACTAAGGATTTTTGATTATTTAGAAAACCGTGTTTGCACCGCTGAAGATCCCAAGCAACAGGGCAAAGCACTAGCGTACAATAAGGCAGGATTGTGGCGTTACCGTGTTGGTGATTATCGCATCATTTGCCAGATTAAAGATGAGACAGTAACTGTTTTCGTTCTTTCTGTAGGTCATCGAAAAGAAGTTTATCCTTAGTCTTAGCATGGCGATCCGCTGTTATGCCCGTAATAAATTGGCAGCACCAAACCCCATGACGCGCCCATGCCCGCGCGCGCATAGACCACCGAAAGACAGAAGCAGCCTAGGTTTTATGACTTTCTAATTAACTATTTGATCCATGAGCCTTTCAACCACGCTTCTATTGTCTTGCTTGTCTTGCTCCTCTTGCCCTTGTGCTGCACCGTAAACTTTAGGAGCTAGCTTTGCAGCCAACCATTTGCGTGTGTCGATCCTAAGCCGTGACCTTGCAATGTATTCACTATTACAACGCGTCTTGCCATTATCATCAATAATAGTGTTGCTCGATGAGTCATCCGCAATATCAATTATTTCGTCAACTAACGTTTCAATCTGGCTTATTTTGGCTTGCTTGTACTGCTCCGCGAACTCATGGTGCTTATGACGCCAACGATTAATCGTTGCTTTGTCTGGCAAGTCTTTATAGTTAGCGCAGAGCTTCTCTAAGCCCCATGAATGCATAGCTATTCGTTCACAAATTAAATTAGCTAATTCATCGTTGTAGGCAGATGGTCTACCACCTTTGCTTTTAACTACGTTATGAAGTGCCATAGTCTTAGATGGTGTCGTCACGAGATTCCAGCCCATAGCACAATGCATCTAATCTGAACGGCAGCTAAAAATGAGGCGGTATTTTTAGCATATCTTGTAGCAATACTTGAGAGTACCGAGTTCTCAGGACCCTTCTTTGGATTTTGGCTTTGATTGTTTTGCCAAATCCATTTTTAATTTTACCATTTCTGCTGCTGTTTTTTTCCAATCATCAACTAGAGCCTTAAATTTTTTGTAATTATCA
>JAPLRK010000049.1 GCA_026399195.1 Legionellales bacterium | reverse complement strand
TTGTAATGCGAGACTATTCATTCCAACGTTATATTACATTTTCTTTTGAGTGTCCCGTGTTATTTTTATTATTTTAGATTTTAGTGAAAAGTCACGAAATTGTTGGTGGTTGTCAATAACGGGGTTGACCGAATACTTACCTTAGCCAGCATTTTCATCCCCTTTCCTATGATCTAACTCAGCCATCGCTCGCTGTATAAATGCCTCCATCTCAGCCTGTGGTGGTAGCTGCAACTGATAGCGTGATACAAATAAACTATTCTTCATATCGGCAAGAGCGAATTGCACCATCTCATGATTTTTCTGCGTGCACAGCAAAATCCCAATCGGAGGCTGATCTCCCTCTGTCATCTGATGCTGTTTATAGTAGCTGACATAAGCATTAAGCTGCCCCAGATTCTCATGGCGGAAGGCATTATTTTTAACTTCCACGAGCACATGACATTTAAGGATCCGGTGGTAAAACACTAGATCAACAAAGCAATGCTCACCACCAATGACAAGCCGTTTTTGCCGGGCTTCGAAGCAAAAACCATGGCCGAGTTCAATTAAAAAGGTTTGCAATTTATCGAGCAGCGCATTTTCAAGCTTACGCTCCGTCATGACTTCCTGTGCTGTTAAGCCGAGGAACTCAAATACATAAGGATCTCGAATGATGTGTTGTGGACTGTGGGTTTCAGCCTGTTTATTAGCAATTTTTGCAAGTGCTTCTTTATCCAACGACAAACCACTGCGCTCAAAGTACTGGGTGGCTATCTGTCGTCTGAGTTCACGTACCGACCAATTGCCACGAAGGGTTTCAACTTCGTAACGTTCAAGTAACAATCGGCCACTCAGTGAACCAGTGCTATCGGTATCTAATTTGGGAGACACTGTCTCCCAAATCTTTGGAAGCAAGAATTTTTCAGGCAAAGGGAGGTTCGCCAATATGGGAGACAGTGACTCCCGAATTTGAGGATAAGTGATATAAAATAAGTGAAACCGTCGCAACTCACGGGCATCCATACGTTTAAGACCCGTTTTAATCAGCTGTTTTGCAAGTTTTTCAAATAACGATTCAGCATATCCAGCACGATCGCTGCCCCGTAATTCATAGTCATTGATGTAATTTCCTATCAACCAATTACGCACTGTCAAGCATAAATTAACGGCCTTGTTAGCTTGTGTTGAAAGCGTTTCATGTGTTTGCTGAATAGCAACAACAAGCTCGTTAAATTTTAAATTTTCTGACATGATATTCTTATTCCCTGATCAAACGCTTACTTCGGCTCAAATTGGTCAGGCGCGCCTGACTGATTTAATGAGAGTGCATATAGAGTGCAATTTCATTATGGAATGTAGCATGTCTATGTGTTACTGTATATTAAGAAATTGCGTAACACCATGCTCTGTAAAGGTAATTTATTCATAGAGATGCATGGAGATATATTGGCAACATAATAAAATCCCCCTCCTAAGAGGCAGGTCGCAAGTTCGAATCTTGCCTGGGACACCAATATAATCAATAAGTTACAATAAATACCACATTTAGTAAACATTCGGCCAGCCCCGTTATTGACAACCACCACTAATTTCGTGACCTTTCACTAAAATAATAAAAACAACACGGTGACCTTTCGGTAGGGCTGCGATAGAAAATATTTTTAAATTTTTTCATTTAGGGGTTGACAGGGTTTTCGGTCATTTTTTCAAAATCCCCATGCATTTTTGCCACATTTATGATTGCCCTATTTGACTTAGCCATGGATG
>JAPLRK010000063.1 GCA_026399195.1 Legionellales bacterium | reverse complement strand
GACTATAGACGTCGTCACCAGAAGCGACAGATTCAATCGTTATGAAGGTTGCGCGGCGGGCTCCATTGGGGGACTTTGACCCTTTGATGGTTTTTGTTGGTGAGAAAAAAAGCGATCGGTCTGTAGGTCAAGGGGTTTCAAAGGCTTGCGTGATTGAATGAGCCCAAAAATAATCATGATGGCAAAATAGGCCAAGGATAAGATGGCATAGAGGATACCTGCTGGTGGGACGAAGAATAACAATGAGGCTGAAATGGCCGCACCGCCAACATTCCGTTTTGTAGAGGTGACTTTATGATTGGCTTGATGAATATTCAGTCGTAATTCTTCAACCTCTTTTCTCCAACGCCTTGATTCTAGTGGGTTTTTTCCTTTCAATAGAAGCGTATCTGCTTGCTTCATTATCTTCTCAAAAGAGGTGTTAAATGTCAGTAATTCCGCTTTGTGTTCATCATACAAAAGCCAAACAGAAAAAAGAGTTGCCTTTTTCTCGACAAAATCAGCCATACTTTCTTGAATGTTTGTGTAAATTTCAGAAAGTCTTAGTTCGGTTGAGGTGTGTTTTTTGTTGGGTGTATATAAGATGCCTAAGTCTAAATTAACATCATTATCGTTGCTTTTAGGTTCATCACAATTATGGGTGTTGGTGAGAGATCGTGTGTGCTGTGTTGCGTCTGCATAATCCAGTAGAGTGAATTTTTGACCCATAATATGCCTCATTTTTGTATAGAAAAAGGTTTCTTCTTCAGCGGAGTGGGGTTTTGGAATATTAAAATCGCCGCACAATATCACTCGATCATCAGGTCCGATGGTCCCATCTTCCATTTGTTTTTCTATCATGTTTTTTAATTCAATGCACTGTGCTAAGGCGACTTCTGAATAGTGATCACGTTCTGGATAATAGGCTTGTAAATGGGTATTAAAAACGTGGAATTTTTTTCCTTCAGTTCTGAAGCTGATTTGTTCGACCCCTTTATTTGCAGTGGCATCTCCGCCAATCAGATAATCTATTTTATGTTCATAAAAATACATCTTGGTTTCAAAGAAATCGTCATCTATATTTCTGACAAAACAGCGAACTCCTCCGTTAAACATAGATACAGGCGTTCCTCGGTCGAGGCGCTTAGTGGCATGATATCCATAACGCAACATGGCCTTTTCTAAAGCCTGATTAGCATCATTGTCAAATAGCTCTTGCACACAGCAAAGATCAGCGCCACTTTTATCAAAGTAGGCGGCAATAGCGTCAATGGTGTTTTGTCGTTCTTCTGGGGTTGTCTTGGTCTTTGTTAAAAAGGTATGCATCAGCTGAACGTTGTAGGAAATGATTTTTTTGCCATCGACGGTCATCGAGATAGGGTAGTGATCTGACAAATCAACAGACTTCTCGCCGACCATCATTTGGGGCGTTTCAATTTGAATTTGTGGTAATATAGTACTTGTCATATTCGACCTTAGGTTCATTCCCTTTTCTTAAAGTATAGATGACTTATATTAAGGCACAATTAACCTACGATCTGAGGACGATTCTTTAAAATGAGAATGATTCTCGATCTCGTTTGTGGTATACTCTTTTTTTCATTATCCTATGTTGCGGACCACCAGGTGGCTGAGGTGCTATGTTAAAACTTACAGATCTTGCGCCCGGAGACCGTGTTCGATTGGTTGATTATGGTCAAACGGCGATGCTTTATCGTCGGAAATTGTTATCGCTAGGGGTGACGCGAGGTGTGGAGCTTTTGGTGGTGAGGGTGGCTCCCTTGGGTTGCCCTGTCCAAGTTGAAATCCGTGGCACAACACTTGCCTTGCGAAAAGAGGAAGCCCACCATTTATGTTGGGAGAAATTATGATTCAAGTGATGTTAGTGGGGAATCCCAATTCTGGAAAAACGACGCTTTTCAACGCGTTGACCGGGGATTCTCAACGCGTAGGCAACTGGCCTGGAGTCACTGTTGAGAAAAAATCCGGGGTATTTCACAAAGGCACGAATACAGTCTCTGTGATAGATTTGCCCGGCATTTATTCTTTGGTGTCGGCGCGTCAAGAGGTGAGCCAGGATGAGCAAATCGCGGCACAGGCCATCGCTTTTGGTGAAGCTGATGTCATGTTGAATGTGGTTGATGCTTGTCATTTAGAGCGTCATTTATATCTGACCAGTCAATTATTGGAGTTAGGGAAACCCATGATTGTGGCACTAAATATGTCAGATCTGGCCAAAGAACGTGGGATTTGTATCGATACACATGCCTTGTCCAAGCAGCTCAATTGTCCTGTCGTGATGATGTCGGCCTATCAAAACATAGGCCTTGATGCCTGCCGAGAAGCTATCTTATCCACTCGATCATCACCTATCCCAGTTCCTTTGCCTTTGACTCCAGTAATTGAACAGGCCTTGATGGATTTAGAGACCGAACTTCTTCCCAATCATCCGAAGCTTGCGTTTTATATGGCCCGTCGTGTGTTGGAGGGGGATACCTTGTTGTTGCAAGATGATGACATCACCAAGCTTCAGAAGACATATTCTATAGTCGATGGCGATATTTTGATGGCGGATGCACGTTATCAGGCCGTTCATCAGGTGGTAGAGCAAGTGCAAAAAAAACGCACCGATGCGAGTGAACATTTTACAGCAAGTCTTGATCGCATCGTATTACATCGGTTTTGGGCTTTACCTATTTTCTTTTTACTGATGTATGTGATGTTTGTTTTCGCCATCAATATTGGAGGCGCCTTCCAAGATTTCTTCAACATCAGCACAGATGCTATTTTTGTGCAGGGTTTGGCATATACTTTGCAAGCATGGCATGTTCCTAATTTTTGGATAGCAATGCTTGCAAATGGCGTGGGTAAAGGGATCAACACCACCTTAACGTTCATTCCTGTGATAGCGTCTATGTTCTTTTTTTTGGCATTATTGGAAACATCGGGGTACATGGCCCGAGCAGCTTTTGTCGTTGATAAAGCAATGCGCGCTTTGGGTTTGCCTGGAAAAGCATTTGTGCCCATGATTGTTGGGTTTGGTTGTAATGTCCCCGCCATTATGGCGGCACGTACTTTGGAGCGAGAGCAAGACCGTCAATTGACCATCTTGATGAGTCCTTTTATGTCGTGTAGTGCGCGCTTGGCCATTTATGCGGTGTTTGTTGCGGCATTTTTTCCTCATGGTGGTCAGAATATTGTTTTCCTGCTGTACCTCATTGGGATCTTGATGGCGGTATTGACTGGTTTTTTGTTGAGGAAAACCATGTTGCGTGGTCAGTCATCGCCGTTGATTTTGGAGTTGCCGTCTTACCATCGACCCTCTTTGCGGCGCTTGTTGAAAGAAACATCCTTGCGCCTGCGTTATTTTCTCCAGAGAGCTGCTAAAATGATCATCCCAGTTTGCGTGGTTTTAGGCGGATTGAATGCCTTAACGCTTCATGGGGGAATCAGTATGGGGAATGCGAGCAGTGAGTCGGTCTTATCCATGATTGGACAGTGGTTGACGCCCATTTTTGCGCCTATGGGAATTCATGAGGGCAATTGGCCCGCAACGGTAGGTTTGTTGTCTGGCATGCTTGCCAAGGAAGTGGTGATAGGCTCCTTGAATACCTTGTATACCCAAATGGGACATTTGGCACAAAGCTCGCCTACTGATTTCCATCTGTTCCCCTTACTCCTAGAGGCCTTTCGCTCGATTGGACACCATCTTGCAGGTCTTGGGTTAAATCCCCTCGCTTCTCCATCTGAGGGCTTGTCTCAGCCTGTTTATGGCATCATGGTGCAACATTTTGATGGTAAACTCGGGGCTTTTGCCTATTTGCTTTTTATATTGCTGTATATTCCTTGTGTCTCAACAATGGCCGCCATTAGGCAAGAAGCAGGTCGTCGCCTGATGTGGTTTTCTATGACATGGTCCTTGTTAGTGGCTTATGCAAGTGCCGTTTTATGTTATCAGTTAGGCACTTTGATGCAGCATCCCTTGCAGACCTTGGCATGCTTGGTAGGGATGGCCTGTTGTGTCACATTGGCTGTGTTGATTTTGCGTGTGACTGCAAGAACCTCTGGAGGGCCTCATGTTGCTGCAAATTCGTGATTTCATTGTGAGGGAGAAAGTCGTGAGCACTCAACAATTGGCCCGCGAGTTTCAAGTGGATGAAGAGGCTTTGCAACCGATGCTTGAAATCTGGGTGAAACGCGGTGTGATTCGAAAGTGTCAGGAGGAAGTCGCTTGTCAGAGCGGCTGCTTTCGATGCAAAATAGGGACGCCTGTGTTTTATCAACATGGATCGGGAGCGAAATAACTTCCTGTTTTTGCGCAAAAACAGGAAGTTATTTCGCTCCCGATCCTATGTATAATCGATGAAAATGGGCTACTATTATCTTATAGCGTAATTTGATGAGTGGTACGTAATGACTTCTCCCATAGATGTTCCTGATGAAAGTATTGAACCAGCGCCTGCAGAAGGCGATGAGCCTGCGCTTGGTGAAAGCTTTGAACCAGAGGCTAGTGAAGGCTCTGAGCCTGCGTATGACGACTCGAAACAATCACTTGAGTTGGATGATGTAGGTTCATTAGTAGAAAAAATTTATCAAATTTGGTGGCGATGGGCTGATTTTCAATTGTATATTGTGAGTCCTACGATCGAGGCCATCTCCCCACCTCTGTTGATTCCACCGGATCACATCGTTGAAAGTAATGAATTAGAATTTGTTTATACCATACAAGATTCTGGGTATATGCTTTGTACGTCAAAGAGTGAAGAGATGTATTCTGCAGGGATGGCCATGTGTAAGTTGTATTATACCATTGAAAAAATGATTTTTTTATTGGTGGAACGCTTGAAATCTGGCGGGATTGGGACCGAGGTGGAGGTGCAAGTGGCTTTTGGTGGGCATGAGTTAGCTCAGCGGAAGGGCTTTGAATCGATCATCAATCTCAGCTACAACGTGGTCGTGACAAACTTTGACCCAGGGACTTGGGGTGAGCGTTATCTGCAAGTGGTGAAACGTCTTGCCGATAAAGGCTATGGCTACCCACCTGAAGCTCCACGAGATGGGTATCGTCATGCCCATCATTCGACATCGCCTTAAATCCGGATGATATCGCTTTTGGTCCATCTGTTGAGGATCTGGATTGGATTTTGTAGTCGAAAGAGCGCGTAGATCCCGGCGGGAAGGGCTAAGACAAATCGGGACAGTATTTGCCGTTTGCTCAACGCCTTAAGATCCGTTGAAACAACTTGTAAACGCCATGCGCGCATGCCAATGGTTTGCCCACCTCGCTGGTAAGAAAGCAGATAATAGCCGAAGAAAATGGCTAATAAAATCAACTGGTACCACAACGTCTTAGGCGCAATGGTCGTGCCTTGTCGAAGGGCAAGACACAGGGCTGTGGCAATGAAAAAGAGCGCAGAAATGACGAAGGCGTCGTAAATCAGTGAGCCAATGTATCGCAAATAAAACATGCTCGTCCTCTGGAAAGTATAACTATTCTGGCAAGCGCACAGTATTAACATTTTTTAACCCGTGATGTAAACTTTGCGAGAAAATAACCTGGTGTTATACTCTCTGAATATCTTTTCTCATGAGGAAGACACTGATGGTGAATCATCAACGACCTGTCAATCTTGATTTGGGCACTATGAAATTCCCCCCTATGGCGATAGTCTCTATTCTACATCGCTTGTCTGGGCTCATTTTATTTTTATTATTACCTGTCATCCTTTATCTACTAAACCTTTCGCTAAAGACCCCTGAGTCTTTTACGCAGGTGAAGATGCTGACGGAACACCCCTATTATCGATTTATCTTGCTCTGTTTTGGTTCGGCTTTTATTTATCATATCTTGGCCGGGATTCGTCATATGCTGATGGATCTAGGTCTTGGTGAAACACTTCATGCGGGAAAACGCAACGCATATCTTGTGATGCTACTTGCTTTGGTGTTGTCCGTTTTGCTAGGAGTATGGTTATGGTAACCAACGTCACAAGCCTTACCGGTAATGGTTTGAAAGATTGGCTCATTCAACGGGTCACGGCTGTTTTTTTTGCTGCGTACGCATTGTATTTGCTTGGATTTATGCTCTGGTATTCCGACTTAACTTATGTTGAATGGCATGGTTTGTTTTCAGCAATGTGGTTTCAAATCGTAAGCAGCATCGCTTTGTTTATGTTGGTTTTACATGCATGGATTGGGATTTGGACGGTGACCACAGACTATATCAAGTCTACGGCCCTGAGATTATCGATTCAGATGTTGGTTGTGGTATGGCTGCTCGCGCAGTTGATTTGGGGCTTTTTGATCATTTGGGGACAATAACTATGGCCGTTGCTCGTAACGAATTTGATGCAGTGATCATCGGCGCTGGCGGCGCTGGGATGCGTGCTTCTTTGCAAATGGCGAACTCTGGCTTAAAAGTGGCTTTATTATCGAAAGTGTTCCCAACCAGGTCGCACACCGTTTCGGCTCAAGGTGGGATCACCACAGCCCTTGGGAATGTGCATGAAGATGATTGGCGCTGGCACATGTATGATACGGTCAAAGGCGCTGATTATATTGGTGATCAAGATTGTATCGAATATTTGTGTCAAATGGGACCTGAGGTCGTCTATGAGTTAGAACATATGGGCTTGCCTTTTTCAAGATTGCCCAATGGGAAGATTTACCAACGCCAGTTTGGTGGTCAATCCAGAAATTTTGGGGGGGAACAAGCGGCAAGGACATGTGCGGCAGCGGATCGTACAGGCCACGCGTTGTTGCATACCCTCTACCAACAAAACTTGAAAGCCAAAACCCATATTTTTAGTGAGTGGTTGGCTTTGGATTTTGTGAAAGATGCCCATGGGCGAATTGCGGGCGTCACTGCCATGTGTATTGAGTCTGGTGAGATAGTCTTTTTCCAAACACGAGTGTGTATCCTCGCGACCGGTGGGGCTGGTCGGATTTATCAATCGACAACCAATGCTTATATCAATACAGGGGATGGTTTCGGCATGGCGTTAAGAGCTGGTATTCCCTTACAAGACATGGAAATGTGGCAATTTCACCCCACAGGGATTGCGGGCGCTGGAGGTGTCGCGGTGAGGGTGGATATCTCATTAATAAAGACGGCGAGCGCTTTATGGAGCGTTATGCACCACACGTAAAAGACTTAGCTTCTCGTGACGTCGTCTCTCGAGCCATTGCCTTGGAACTCCGTGCGGGGAAAGGTTTCGATCCGACGGGCATTGATCATGTCAAATTGAAATTAGACCATTTGGGCGCTGATTTGATCATGTCTCGCTTGCCGGGTATTCGAGAGCTTTCAATGACCTTTGCCTCAGTTGATCCCATCTTTGAGCCCATCCCTGTTGTGCCTACTTGTCACTACACCATGGGAGGGATTCCCACCAATATTCATGGGCAAGTGATGACCAAGCAGCGTGGAAAAGAGTCTGTTGTTGAAGGTCTCTATGCTGTGGGTGAGTGCGCGTGTGTGTCGGTTCATGGGGCGAACCGATTAGGTGGCAATTCGTTGCTTGATCTTGTGGTGTTTGGACGAGCTGCAGGTCTTCATGTGGAAAATTTATGGCAATCGAATCAATTGCCGGATATGCCCTATGTTTCTTCGGATGATATTGCGGTATCCTTGGCGCGCTTTGACCGGTGGCAAAATTCTTCAGAAGGCGAAAATCCATCGCTCATTTATGATGAGATGCAGCGTGTGATGCAAGAAGATTTCGGTGTTTTTCGCACCGGTGAATTCATGGAAAATGGCCTGCAGCGCCTTGTGGCCTTACGCGAACGATTGGCTAAAGCGCAATTGGTCGACAAAAGTGACGTCTTCAATACAGAGCGAGTCACCGTTCTAGAATTAGACAACTTGATGGCGACAGCCTTTGCAACGGCGCAATCAGCCATCGCCCGAACGGAAAGTCGCGGCGCGCACAGTCGTGAAGATTATCCATTGCGTGATGATGCACACTGGATCAAACATACTTTATATTTTCAGCATGATGACGCCATCGACTATCGCCCTGTCAATAAGTCACCTAAGCATGTTGAGCCTTTTGAGCCCAAAGAACGAGTTTATTAACGAGGATTATTTATGGCTGATAACAGAAATATCTGTCTGTCTATTTACCGATATAACCCTGAGGTCGATGCGAGTCCTCATATGCAAGACTATGTGATCACGTGCCCTAAAAAAAGTGACCCCATGTTGTTGTCTTTGCTTGAGCGATTGAAGGCAGAGCAAGATCCCACGCTTTCCTTTAGACGCTCTTGTCGAGAGGGTGTGTGTGGATCGGATGGGATGAACATCAACGGAAAGAATGGATTGGCTTGTATCACCCAGATCTCCTCATTAGGAACAGATCAAGTCGTGATAAGACCACTTCCAGGGTTTCCTGTGATTCGCGATCTGGTGGTGGATATGTCGCAATTTTATCAGCAGTATGAGCGTATTGAGCCTTATTTACAAAATGATCAAGTCGCCCCTGCAAGAGAGCGTTTACAAAGTCCTGAAGAACGTGCTCAGTTGGATGGGTTGTATGAGTGCATTTTATGTGCCTGTTGTACCAGCGCATGTCCTTCATTCTGGTGGAATCCAGAGAAATTTGTAGGTCCAGCAGGGTTATTGCAGGCACGGCGCTTTTTAGCGGACAGTCGTGATACAGCTATTGTGCATCGTTTGAATAAGCTTCAAGATCCCTTCAGTGTGTTTCGTTGTCGAAGTATCATGAACTGTACCAATGTTTGTCCGAAAGGGCTCAACCCCACTGCGGCCATTGGCCACATCCGACAACAAATGTTAAGCCAGGAAACCTGATGTTATGAAAAAATCAATGAATCTCAGCCCTTTTGAAGTTGAAAAGGCTTCTTCGTATTTGTCTGGCGCAAGTATGTCTTATTTGGACGCGCTGTATGAGGATTATTTGGTATCGCCAACGTCTGTTCCATTAGATTGGCAAGAGGCCTTTAAAGCATTGCCACAGGCTAACGGTGGTGTTGCTGCTGATGTCTCTCACCGGGATATTCGTGATTATTTTATGAAGTCCGCGGACAGAACAACACCGATAGTGGTCACGAGTGACGTAAAAGCGGCTGATGTCAGTGATCTCATCAATGCTTATCGAACCATGGGACATCATCTTGCACGCCTTGATCCCTTAGAGTTGACTGACCGTAAGTCTATTCCAGCGCTTGAGCTGTCATACCATCAACTCTCAGACGTTGATTTAGACCGTTCTTTTTTTGCAGGAATAACGTTTTCGGATGTGCCAATGCCTTTGCGAGAGATCGTCACTATCTTGCAAGAGACTTATTGTGGCCATATTGGCATAGAATATATGCACATCGATAACAGTGAAGAAATTGCCTGGATACAACAAACGCTTGAATCAACCCGGGGCCGGGTGCTGATGGACTCTACAACGAAACTAAGCCTTTTGTCGGAGCTGATAACAGCCGATGGCTTGGAGCGTTATTTGGGGACACGTTATGTCGGTCAGAAACGGTTCTCTCTGGAGGGTGGAGACGCTTTGGTCCCTATGATGAATGAAATCATTCGCTTGGGGGGGGCCCATGGGGTTAAAGATATTGTGGTGGGCATGGCTCATCGAGGACGCCTGAATGTTTTGGTGAATGTGTTGGGTAAAGAGCCTGATGAATTGTTCCAAGAATTTGAAGGGCGAATTAACACTGAGCGTACTGGGGATGTGAAATACCATCTTGGTTTTTCGTCCGATGTCAGAACACCCTCTGGGGCGATTGTGCATGTTGCGTTGGCGTTTAATCCTTCACACTTAGAAATCATTGCTCCTGTGGTTCAAGGATCGGCACGTTCACGTCTGCGTCGACGACATGATTTGGAAGAAAAAAACGCAGTGTTACCGGTTGTTCTTCATGGTGATGCGGCTTTTGCAGGTCAAGGTGTCGTGATGGAAACGTTTAATTTTTCTCAAGCACGAGGCTATTGTACCGGTGGAACAATTCACATCGTCATCAATAATCAAATTGGATTCACTACCAGCAATCCCCTGGATGCGCGTTCTACGCTGTATTGCACGGATATTGCTAAAATGGTGCAAGCCCCGATTCTTCATGTGAATGGAGACTCTCCTGAATCTGTGATCTTTGCGACCCAAATGGCCTTTGAGTTTCGCAGAAAGTTTAAGCGTGATATCGTGTTGGACTTGGTGTGTTATCGTCGCCATGGTCATAATGAAGCGGACGAACCTTCCGTGACGCAGCCCAAAATGTATCAAAAAATCAAAGCCATGAGACCGCTTCGTGAAATTTATGCAGACAGTCTCATCCGTGAGGGTTTGACGACACAGGCTGCAGTGGACCAACAAATCGAAGATTATCGAAACAAATTGGATCAAGGTCTCGCAGTGATTGATACGGTGCGTGGGCCCTATGAAGGCCAGGTCACCGTGGATTGGACTCCTTATTTACAAGCAAATTGGACCGATAAAGTGGACACCTCTGTGGATGAGGAGACCCTTCTTGCTCTGTCACGTTCATGTCAAACATTACCTGACGGTTTTGCCCTGCATCCAGTGGTGCAGCGGCTGATGGATGAGCGTGAAAAAATGAGTCTCGGGGAGTTGCCCATCAATTGGGGCTATGCTGAAACGATGGCTTATGCGACTTTGTTGCATGAAGGCTATGGAGTGCGTTTGTCGGGACAGGATTGTGGTCGGGGTACTTTTGCGCATCGACATGCGGTTTTGTATGATGTCAACACGGGCAAAGTGTGTGTGCCATTGGAAAAAACAGCGTCAGATCCCACGCGACCATTTGCTGTGATTGATTCCGTTTTATCTGAGGAAGCGGTTCTGGCCTTTGAATATGGATTTGCTTCTTCCGAACCTACCATTCTTGTGCTATGGGAGGCTCAATTTGGCGATTTTGCCAATGGCGCACAAGTCGTGATTGATCAATTCATCAGCTCAGGTGAACAGAAGTGGGGTCGATTATGCGGCTTGGTCATGCTTTTGCCTCATGGTTATGAGGGCCAAGGCCCGGAGCACTCTTCGGCCAGACTGGAGCGATATATGCAGTTGTGTGCAGAGCAAAACATCCAAGTTTGTACTCCCACAACGCCTGCACAGATCTTCCATTTGTTACGTCGCCAACTGAAGCGTAAATATCGCAAGCCTCTCATTGTTATGACGCCTAAAAGTTTACTGAGACATAAACTGGCGGTATCGACACTTGCTGATCTCAGCAGTGGTGGTTTTTCTTTGGTGATTGGTGAAATCGACGAGCTTGTTGCGGACAAAGTAACCAAAGTGGTTCTTTGTTGTGGTAAGGTCTACTTTGATTTATTGCAAAAGCGGCGCGATGAGCACATGGATCACGTGGCTATTGTGCGTATTGAGCAACTTTATCCTTTTCCTAAAAAATCACTGATTAGAGAATTAGCAAAATATCCACATGCCAAAAAGATCATATGGTGTCAAGAAGAACCACAGAATCAGGGCGTCTGGTTTTCGTCGCAGCATAATATGTTAGATTGTCTCCATAAAGAGCAATCATTGCATTATGCTGGCAGGGGCTTTGCCGCAGCACCTTCCGTGGGGAGCGCTTCTTTGCATGCACAGCAACAACAGGAATTAGTCGAGCAAGCATTATTGGATTGAAATGCTGCTTATGATCGGAATCGAAATAACTTTTTTAAGAAGGGTTTAACATGTCAGTCGAAGTGAAAGTACCTGCATTGCCCGAGTCAGTGGCTGACGCCACTGTGGCTACTTGGCATAAAAAAATAGGCGACAGCGTCCGTCGAGATGAAAACATTCTCGATCTGGAAACAGATAAAGTGGTTCTTGAGGTGCCATCTTCGGTTGATGGTGTGCTCAGAGAAATTTTTTTCCAGCAAGGCGATTTGGTGCACTCTGGTGAATTGTTGGCACGGATTGAAGCAGGCGCTATGCTTTCTAAGCCCGAAGAAAATGCCGCCCATGAAGCAGTCGATCAATCAACAAGTCCTGTGGTCAGACGACTGTTGGCTGAAAATGACTTACAACCCAAACAAATTCAGGGTTCAGGCAAAGATGGCCGAATCACTAAGGATGATGTGATAGGGTTTATTGAATCAGGCCGAGATAAAAAAGGGGCCGTGGCTGTCAGTCCAACTCAATCCCCATTGACCAGTGCTCGTGAAGAGCGGCGCGTGCCTATGTCAAGATTACGTGCTAAAGTGGCAGAGCGTTTGCTTCAAGCTCAACACAATGCCGCTATGTTGACGACCTTTAATGAAGTGAATCTGAAGGCGGTAATGGATCTTCGCGCACGTTATAAAGATGACTTTGAAAAAAAACATGGGGTGAAGCTTGGTTTCATGTCTTTTTTCACAAAAGCTGTGGTTGAGTCGCTCAAACGTTTCCCAGCTGTGAATGCCTCCATCGATGGGCAAGACATCATTTATCATGGGTATTTCGACGTAGGCATCGCTGTTTCAACCGAAAGAGGGCTTGTGGTCCCAGTGATTCGAAATGCAGACCAATTGAGTATGGCTGATATTGAGCAGGCTATCAGTGATGCTGCTTCTCGTGCACGCCTTGGTAAATTGTCGATGGAAGAAATGGAAGGTGGAACTTTCACTATTACCAATGGGGGGGTGTTTGGTTCATTGTTGGCAACGCCCATCATTAACCCCCCGCAAACGGGTATTTTAGGGATGCATAAAATTGAAGACAGGCCGGTGGTTGAAAAGGGAGAAATCGTCATTCGACCTATGATGTATGTGGCCTTATCGTATGATCATCGCTTGATCGACGGGAAGGATTCGGTGCAATTTTTGGTGAGTGTGAAGGCATTATTAGAAGATCCTTCACGCCTACTTCTGAATGTTTGATTGAGGGTATTATCCATGAATTTACATGAATTCCAAGCCAAGCAACTGTTTGCGAGTTATGGCTTGCCCGTACCCACGGGTGAAGTCGCTTACAGTGTGGAGGATGCTTTACAAGTGGTTGGAAAATTATCGACCAAAAAATGGGTGGTGAAAGCACAAGTTCACGCTGGTGGTCGAGGGAAAGCGGGGGGCGTGAAGCTTCTTTCAACGAAGGCCGACGTAGCCGACTATGTTCGACAACTTCTGGGCACTCGTTTGGTAACTTATCAAACAGATGCGGATGGTCAGCCCGTCCAAGCGGTTCTTGTTGAAGAGACCAGCGACATCAGCCGCGAACTCTATCTTGGGGCAGTTGTTGATAGAGTCACTCGCCGAGTCGTGTTGATGGCGTCTACGGAAGGTGGTGTTGAAATTGAAAAAGTAGCTCATGCGACTCCTGAAAAAATCCATCAAATCATGGTTGATCCTCTCGTGGGTGTGATGCCGTTTCAGTGTCGAGAGTTAGCTTTTAAGCTTGGATTGACTGATGGTTTGATGAAAGAGTTCACGGAACTTTTGCAGAGATTAGGTCGAATGTTTGTTGAGTGTGATGTCAGTCTGTTGGAGATCAACCCGCTGGTAGTGACTCAAGCAGGGCATCTTATCTGCTTGGATGGGAAAGTCACGATTGATGACAATGCGCTTTTCAGACATCCCAATTTAAAAGCCATGCATGATACGACGCAAGAAGATGAACGAGTGAATCGTGCTCAGGCTTGGGAATTGAACTATGTGCCATTGGACGGCAACATTGGTTGTATGGTGAATGGGGCAGGACTTGCCATGGCCACCATGGATGTCATCAAACTATATGGTGGTGAACCCGCGAATTTCCTGGATGTGGGTGGTGGGGCGACCAAAGAGCGGGTTACTGAAGCCTTTAAAATCATTCTGTCAGATGACAAGGTGAAAGGGATTTTAGTGAATATTTTTGGAGGGATCGTTCGTTGCGATTTGATAGCTGAAGGGATTTTGGCTGCCGTACAGGACGTCAAAGTGAACGTGCCTGTCATTGTGCGACTTGAAGGAAATAATGCAAAGTTAGGCGCCGATATTTTGAATAACAGTCAATTGGGCGTGATTGCTGCAAGTAATTTAACTGATGCTGCCAAAAAAATGGTAGCTGCCATCGCTTAGGGTCAACTATGAGTATATTAGTCAATAAAAACACAAAAGTCCTGTGTCAGGGTTTCACGGGCAAGCAAGGGTCTTTTCATTCAGAGCAAGCCATTGCTTATGGTACTCACATGGTCGGTGGAGTCACTCCTGGTAAAGGCGGCCAAACACACCTCAATTTGCCTGTATTTGATACGATGCGGGATGCTGTATTGGAGACGGGCGCTGATGCGACGATGATTTATGTCCCGGCCCCATTTTGTAAAGATTCCATTTTGGAAGCTGCAGCGTGTGGCGTGAAATTGATCGTTTGCATCACAGAAGGCGTTCCTGTCTTGGATATGTTGGAGATCAAGGTTTATCTCGAAAATAACACCGACAGTCGATTGATTGGACCCAATTGCCCAGGGGTCATTACTCCTGGCGCTTGTAAAATGGGGATAATGCCTGGAAACATTCACTTGCCTGGCAAAGTGGGGATTGTTTCTCGTTCAGGTACGCTGACGTATGAGGCCGTTTTGCAAATGACGGACATTGGCTTTGGTCAAAGTACTTGCGTAGGCATTGGGGGCGATCCCATACCAGGTTCCACATTTATCGATATTCTTGCGCTTTTTGAACAAGACGCGCAAACAGAGGCTATCATTCTGGTGGGTGAAATTGGCGGATTTGCGGAGGAAGAGGCTGCAGAATACATTAAGGCACACGTTCGAAAGCCCGTTGTGGCTTATATTGCAGGCGTGACAGCACCAGCAGGCAAACGCATGGGACATGCAGGTGCTATCATTTCAGGCGGGAAAGGCACCGCTGCTGATAAATTTGCAGCCCTTGAGGCGGCAGGTGTTAAAACGGTTCGAACACCTAGTGATTTAGGTATTGCGGTGGCCGAGGTGACTGGCTGGGCTTATTAATGTCAGATAAGACATCAATAGCAGATATTCGACGAGACTATGGCCAGTTGAGCTTGAGTGAAGATCATCTTTTTTCATCGCCGATTGATCAGTTTGAATCTTGGTTTTCCACGGTATTGAAGACTGAAAAGAACGACCCAACGGCGATGGTGCTATCGACAATCAATGACGCAGGTCACCCTGATTCCAGGGTTGTGCTCTTGAAAGAGCTGAAAGATGAAGGGTTTGTATTTTATACCAATTATCTAAGCACCAAATCGTTGCAAATGCAGGCAAATCCTTATGTAGCACTGAACTTCTATTGGCAGGAACTGGCTCGTCAGGTGCGCGTGAGGGGTAAGGTCAGGAAAATAAGTAGCGAGCGATCAGATGCTTATTTTTCTTCAAGACCTAGGCCCAGTCAGTTGAGTGCCATTGCGTCCCGTCAGAGCATGCCGTTAAGTGGGGTGTCTGAACTTCAGAATGCATTGGAAAAATTGAACCTCAAATATCAACATGAACCCATCTCTCGACCCGATTTTTGGGGCGGATACGAAGTCATTGCTGATGAGCTTGAATTTTGGCAGGGACGAGATAATCGCCTGCACGACAGGATTCTCTATTGTCGCCAACTAGGAAAATGGCATCACCACCGTCTTTCGCCTTAGGATTAGGACAAGTCCAGATTGTAAAGTAATGGTCAAGAATGAGTAAAACACCTTCCCTCCACTTTTATCTAAAAAGGCTAAGTTGTAAAATAAATTTAAGTCGATTGAGTGCGTGATGTGAGATGAGAAAGCCTGTCTCAACGATGAACGTTACTTAATGAAGAAAAGGGGTCTCAAAATGAATGACATCGCCGCAGTGTTACCAGATATCAAATTACGATTTAATATTGACCATCCAAACTTTGAAGAATGTTATACACAGGGTTATGAAAGCGCGCTCGTAGACGCCAGTGAAGAAGAAAATCCATTTGGGCTTGGTACGAAGGAAAGTGACCAATGGCTTGAAGGATGGTGGGCTGGTTTTTATGGTGAGCCGAGTTTGTATTTGACAGAGGACAGCGATTCAGTGACGTCTCCAGAAGACGCTGCAAATGACAACGTATATCATGTAAGTACCTCATACATCATCACCAAAGTGTTAGAAATCGCAGGCATGCTTGCCCTTTCAGCAGTTGTGGGTTATCAAATCATTGATTTGGTGGCGTGAAAAACTTCAAAACCATACTCTTCATTCGAGCTAATTCTTGGGGATTAAATTCTTTGTACGATGGACACCCAATATTTAGGCTTACCAGTACGTGATCTCCTATTCCTTTTAGGAGATCAACCCCTGATAGTTTTAACAATTGGATGCTATCTTTGATGTCTTCAGCCCAGTGTTTAAAATAAACCATGCTGGTGAATACCGGTAAAAAAACATGATCATTATCTTCTAAATAAAGAACCTGTGGGTTTTCTATCGACGATGTGATTTCAATAGGGACAATGAAATTGGCTTTGATAAATTCCAAGTAGGCTTTGTTGGCATCTTTTGTGTTTCCATTGGAAGACATGGTTTTTTGTATGGCTGATTCAAGAGCATTCATAAAGGTCTTAAAAGGATCAAAGGGAAATGGTAACTGATGAGCTTTCCCTAAAGCAACCTTTCAGTCATTTTGCTATTGAATTAATTAATTGTAGAAGTATAATCTAAAATATTCCAATCCTCGAACTGTTCTCTTATAGCAGTCTTCTTTTATAGGAAACACCTGAAATGAATACTATCGCCATCACTGAATCAGAGAAGCTAACTTATAAACAACAACTTCATTTTGCATGGATCATTTGGGGATTGGCATCCGCCTTTTATTTCTCAGATTATTTGGCCCGTGTCGCGCCAGGAGTTATGCATCGATTTTTACAGAATGACTTTGGTATCAATGAAGCAGGTTTTGGTATTTTAACGGCCTCTTTTTATGTTCCTTATATCTTGATGCAAATTCCAGTGGGCCTCACCGTAGATAGGATCAGTATTCGTTGGATTTTAACCATCATGTCTATCATCACGGCATTTGGCTGTTGTGTGTTTGGGTTGGCCGATAGCTTAGAAATGGCTTCTGTGGGTAGAATGTTGATTGGATTCAGCGCGGCTTTTGCTTTTATCAGTTCGTTACGTCTGGCCACTTCATGGTTTCCCCCGGCCATGTTGGGTTTGCTTGCAGGATTAACTCAAGCGCTGGGTATGTTGGGTGCTGCTGCTGGGGAAGCACCTGTGTCCTTCTTAGTGAGTGCTGTCGGCTGGCGCCATACGATGTTGATCATTGCTTTTTTGTTTATTGCTTTAGCGGCATTCTTATATCAATACATTCAAGATAATCCGACTTCCAAGGCCCATGAAGTAAAGCATGAGCAAAAATTGGGCATATTTGAGAGCTTACGAGTTATTTTGTCACATCGTCAGACATGGCTGAATGCGTTTTATGCAGGATTTTTATTTGGTCCAGCGGCTGTGATTGGAGAGTCCATCGGACCGGCCTATTTACAATATGGGCGTGGACTATCAGCTCATTCTGCAGCTTTTGCGACGGGCCTTATTTTCATAGGCTGGGGATTTGGTGGACCTTTTGCTGGGTGGTTATCTGATAAGTTAGGTCGTAGGAAACCGTTGATGATTATTTCAGCTGTCTGCGGCGTGATATTAACGATGATCTTCGTATATTACCCCAACATAGATCAAACGACAGCCTATGGGTTATTTTTCTTGTTTGGTTTAACCAACTTCGGTGTTGCTATTGCCTATGCTGTATCCACAGAAATACATGATAGACAGGTTGTCGGGACGTCTATCGCCTTCACCAATATGGCTTCTATCTTTGTGGGTGCTCTGATGCAACCTCTCGTAGGCCATTTGGTGGATTTGGTGGCAGGACCCCGTGGTTATCATGTGGCCACTCTTCTTCTGTCTGATTTTCAATCAGGATTCAGTATTTTACCTATCTCTTCCATCATAGCGCTTCTACTCGCGTTTACGGTGAAGGAAACTTACTGTAAGCCTTATAGAAAGGCATAGATTTTAGGCCTTCTTGTTCTTCAATAGGGATAATGCTAAGATATTTTTTTTGTTCAACGACAGTATGGGATCAGCAGACAACGGGTTATATGGAGAGCATTATGAAAAAATGGATAGGGTTAATTATTATTTTGGCCGCTTTGGTTCTTGGGGGCTATTATGCTATGGGGATGGTTACCGAGAAGACACTTCAGAAAAATATCAGTGTTATTAATCAAACCAATGGTTTGACTGTGCATGTTGACCATTTCGATAGAGGATTGTATACCTCTAAAGCGATGTTAAATTGGCAGCTTCACACCCAGGATCGTGTCATCAAGGGCCAAAATGGGCAGATCTCAACGATACCCGCCCAGAACTACACCATAAAAATGCCTTTGACCATTTATAACGGCCCCATCATTTTTTCAGACTCAGGTCTCAAGTTTGGTTTGGGATATGCTCATAGCGATGTCTCCATGCCAGATGAATATGTACCCCAATTTGCTAGTCTTTTTACGGATCAATCCACCAAACCAAATTTGAGTTTGAGTTTATTTGTCAGTTATTTGAATAAGAGTCACCTTCATATTGATGTGCCCACGTTTAAGCTCATTTTTAAGCAGGGGGGAGACATTTTTCAATGGGGTGGCATGGACAGTTATATTGATGTGTCGTCAACGATGCAAAATATCAGCGGTGGGTTTACCGTGAATGGCGCTCAGTTGGTCAAAAATAAAATGAAGGCAACTCTTGGGAAGGTGACCAGTGATTATGCCTTGCATTTAACGGAAGCTGGCATTTATTTGGGGGATGCCAATTTGTCACTCCCTTCCTTCCTTCTGAGTGAAAACGACCAAAACATCCTCGATGTCGAAGACTTTACAGCGCGTTCTAGTAGTGATGTTGATACCGGATTGTTCAGTTCTCGATTCAATACATCCCTCAGTAAAGTCGTTGCGAATGGCAAGACCTATGGCCCTTTGATCTTGGAAATCGCTCTGAGAAATCTTGATGCGGGCGTGCTTGCTGAGATCAATAATGAAGTGAATAAAGCGCAACAAGGTTCGGACACTGAGCGTCAGCAAGCGCTGCTTGCTATGTTACCCCAGTTGCCTAAATTGTTAAGTAAGGGCGCTCAATTCGAAGTGTCTAAACTTAATTTTGTTGTGCCTGAAGGAACGATCGAAGGTAACATGTTAATTGCCCTTCCTAATGGAGGGACGGCCAACCCCTTCCAATTGTTACAAAAACTGGTAGGGCACGGAAAGCTCCAAGTTCCCCAAGCAATGCTCAAGCAAGTCATTGTGGCATCAGTGAAACAAAAATTATTAAGTCAACCGTCTCTGCAACAAGCGGTGATCCAGCAAATGAAAAACACTGATACAACTCGAGCAGCGGCTTCTGTACAACCTGGTGCATCAACCACTTCTACTCCGTCCGATACCGCTGTTCAAGCGAAGGCAGATGAACCGGCTGCAACAGCAACAGCAACAGCAACAGCTCAACCGCAACCAACGGAGCCAGTAGCAGGAACTGCGACGACACCATCCCCGAGTGTTGCAACCCCCTCTGAACCAGGACAACCAGTATCGTCCGCACCTGTTGTGCAAGGCCAACCCCCCGCAGGACAAGTTGCTTCCGGAGAGGCAAAACCGTTGACAGATGCTGAAATTCAACAAGAAGCAGAAGTCTTGGCTGATCAAAAATTATCTGCAATGATCCATTCAGGATTGGTGACGTTGCAGGGCAAGGAGTATGTGACTGAGCTGAATTTGGCAGAGGGGCAACTCACTGTGAACGGTAAACCATTTACACAATCCATGATGCAATTTTAGGGCCTGTATCGACCCATCCTCCGCCCTGCGGGCGCCTTCTCCTCCTCTGTGGGGAGAGGGAGGATCGACGCAAACAAGTCGAGATGAAGTCGTTCAGATGGGTTGGGCTTTAGGGATCGCATAGGGTATTGATTGATTCTTTTCATGTTTTTTCAGTGAATCATACCTTATGCCCTTGTTTGGAATGGCTCAATTCGCTAAAATACTTAATTTGAAAGAAGGAGTTATAAACAATGACAACAATAAGCAATGAGGCTGGTATTACTAACGCATCACTGGCAACAAGTGTGACACAATCGGTCCAAAAATATTTTTCTGAGTTGAAGGGCACTGAGCCTGTTGATCTATACCAATTTGTTCTAGAAGAAATTGAAACCCCATTGTTTAAAGCGGTTATGGAACATTGCAAATACAATCAATCACGTGCTGCTGTGATGCTAGGCATCAGCAGAGGCACCTTACGAACCAAATTGCGACGCTACTTTGATGATAGGTATGTTGGTAGTCGAGATTAGTTCTGCTAAAACCATGCTAGCACTCCACTCCTCAGTATTGTCAGTAACTTAATTTTAAGCTCAAAAAGGAGCAAAGGCACGTGAATGAGCGCTGCGCGAATCTATAAAACATAAAACCCGCGAAACGTCCATTCACGTTCCCGTGAGCGCGCTATTGCCCGATTTTAAACCTAAAAATTGAAAAGGCTGTATTTATTGGACCTCTACTCTATTCCAGGAAGAGGCACCAGCAAGGTAGCCTGGCTATCCAGGGCCACCTCATGAAAGCTAAAAACCTCCTCCTTTCTGGTTGGTGATATATTCTCGTAACTCCATAATAAATTTTTTAAAAAAGAGATCTTTGTCTTTTTTTTGCATTTCCCCATACTACGTGGCATAGTTTAACTACCACGTAGTATGGGGATAGCTAGCATGGAACATCCAGAATGGGCGCTGAAATTTAAAACTAAAAACACCGAATTGAGGTTAATTCGCGGGCGGTATTACTTATACAATATCACATCAGACCTCTTTAGTATTTGCCATATCGAGCTCCTGTTCACGGTCACAAAAAGAACATATTGTTTTAACTTGTGTACCCACAAGATGAGATCATGTGAGTCATTTTTCTTAAAGAGCTCTAGGGTTCGTTAGGATTGGTGGGCTGCTTCCCATGTCCTACCTCCGAGGTTTACTCCCCAGAGAACATAGAACTCACAGACTCTTCAATATTCACTCGTTTAATGGCTTGTGCCAACATGTCTGCGAGACTCACGACCCTGATTTTTTCACATTGTCGCGCGGATTCTGAAAGAGGGATGGTGTCGGTGACGACTACTTCGTCTAGGGAAGAGTTGTTGATGTTTTTGATGGCGGAACCAGAAAGAACTGGATGGGTGATGTATGCCCGAACGCTCATGGCGCCGTTTTTTTTCAGTTCGTGAGCCGCTGAACACATCGTGCCTGCTGTGTCGACGATGTCGTCTATGATCACGCAGTTTCGGCCTTTAGGTTCACCGATAATGTGCATAACTTCTGATTTGTTAGGCCCACTTCGACGTTTGTCAATGATGGAGAGTTCCGCGTCGTTTAAGAGTTTGGCCATGGCGCGGGCTCTGACCACGCCGCCCACATCGGGAGATATCACCATCAACTGCGGCAGGTTTTGTTGTTTGATGTCTTCGAGCAAGATGGGGGTTGAATAGACATTATCGACGGGCATGTAAAAAAATCCTTGGATTTGATCCGCATGCAAATCCACGGTTAATACGCGACATATGCCAACAGAGGCCATCATGTCTGCTATCACTTTGCCTGTGATAGGAACACGGGCAGATCGTACCCGCTTGTCTTGTCTTGCATAACCAAAATAAGGCACAACAGCGGTGATTCTTGCAGCTGAGGAGCGTCGTAGTGCATCAGCCATGAGCAGCAATTCCATCAAATTGTTATTAGCTGGCGCACAGGTGGATTGGATGATGAACACATCTCTGCCGCGAACGTTCTCTAAAATCTCAATCATGGTTTCGCCGTCGCTGAAGGTGCCGACGATCGCTTCACCTAAAGGTTTTTGCAAATGAGTGGAACTGGTGGGGTTAGTCCTTAAACACATAGCAGAAGACAGCTAGAAAGATATTATTATAATTTTTGCGATCCGCTGAACGCATCCTTCCCGGTTATCTTCTGCCGTCTGTTTACTGGAATCTGGCGTCGAAGAAGCCTTTTTCCAAGGTGAATCAAAACGAACTGGCTGGGGTGCTAGGATTCGAACCTAGGAATGCAGGGATCAAAACCCTGTGCCTTACCACTTGGCGACACCCCAATACGGTGTAGATTCATGAACAGCACGCATCTCTTTTAGTCCTGCGAACTGCCCGGTATTTTGCAGTCATTTGATGGGATTGTCAACGTAAGGACGAAAAAAAACAGGGATTTTCAAGTTCAAATGCTCCATTTCTTGATCACCAGTTTGATCACCACGCCATGTCCCTGTAATACTATTTTTTCCGGTAAGTCGATATTGCTGATAGTTGAGTAGTTAAGGTAATGAATGACATAGCCTGCTTCTGAAAGGGTTGTGAGATGTCCTTTCGAATCATACTGAGTAGACTTTGTTGAAGCAGAGGCCGGCAATCCTCTCACCCAATAATAGAGATCATTCACTGGGAGTCGAATCCCTGTTTGCAGTTCTAATAACTCGTCGGCATTGTGTGAGGTCACTTTCTTAGGACCATCTAAAAAGGTGACGATGCCTTTGCTTTTTTCAATGAGGACGGCCCCCCCCCCCAAGGGACCAAATAATCTGATTTGGTATTGTTCTGGCCCAGATTGCACCCAATCCAGTGAAGCGGTCCAAGCTTTCTTTTGATTTTTAGCGGCCATTGCACCTGATATTTCCCATGAGGTGATAGACGAAGGTTGTGTCGCCTTAATCTGTGATTTGCCTTGTGAAGGGATCGCCCACTCTGGTTTTAATTTAGGAGGGGCACAAGCCGTTATGAAACAAATAGACAGTAGGCATACAAGAAATCGTAGTTTAAGTGTGGTCATTTTAGCGCTCAATCCTAAGCATGTGGTTTTTCAGAATACTTTACGCTAGACTTACACGACTTGCAATGAAGAGGTTTAGGTGTTTTATGATGTCCTGCAAAGCCATTTATCCAGGCACTTTTGACCCCATCACCAACGGCCATCTAGACATTATCCATCGAGCCGCTCAGTTGTTTCCAGAACTTATTGTGGCTGTAGCAAGTAATCGTGCAAAACATCCTTGTTTTTCGTTGGAAAAGCGTCTTGAGTGGATTCAATACTCTGTTGGCCATTTGCCTCATGTGAGTGTGGTTGGGTTTGATAATCTTTTGATTCATTTTGCAGAAGAACAAGGCGCAAACATCATTTTACGCGGACTTCGCGCCGTTTCGGATTTTGAGTATGAATTTCAATTGGCTGGAATGAATAGAAAATTATCGAAACATATTGAAACGTTATTTTTAACCCCATCAGAAGATGCCATGTTTATTTCATCGACCTTGGTGCGTGAAATTGCAGGATTAGGAGGGGATGTCACAGGATTTGTACCGGAAATAGTCGCTCAGGCCCTACAACAGAAGAAAAAAAATCTATCGTGAGGCATTCCCAGAAATGGGCTTGCTTTTTGGGGCGTCTTCCCCTGGTTTAGGTAACGCCTTTCTATATAAAACGTCTAGTGCTCTAGCCTCAGCGATACCTAATATGGCCCCTGTATGTTTTGGGAGACTAGGGGTGGATATAGATTGGGTATTTAAGCAGCTTTGAAATGTTTGCAGTGTTGCCTTTTTTTTAGGGTCTTCCGTCGCTTGATCCAACTCATGGAGGGCTCTGTTTAGGCTCTCAGTATGTTCTGGACTTTGAAGAGTGCAAAAGTCACGAAAAGCCTTCTCAAAATGCGCCATTGGGGCAACATATTTCTTTTTAAACGTTGTGAACTTTCTGGGCTCAAAGGACTTTTCGATTGTTTTGGCACAACGAGCTAATTCGTCGCCGAGAAATTGTTGTAACGTATGTCCGGCAATTTTCGGACGGATGTCCATTCGACTCGTTTCTTGTATAATGAGCACACCGTTTGGACTTAAATAGTGTTGATGGAGAGACAAAAGGATGGCTTTGTTGTCGTCTGTCTCGTCCATTGCATCGATCTCTTCTGCAAGTTTCGGGGCAGCCTGTATTAATTCGGAGGCGATATGATGACGAATCCTCATAAAAGGACTTGTGGGTCGGAGCATGGTATGATCAATGCCTTCCTCAGGACCTGCAGATAAGGTTGTTCTGGTGTTGTTTTTTAGGATCAGAACTTCTCCGTTAGGAGATGCGTGGAAACGATTTTGAGCATCAAGACCAAACATCTGTAAATCAGGAATGAGCCTAACCAAATCGTCCCATGTTCTCACCCTTTTTGTGATCCTTTGTTTGATATTGTTCAAATCTTTATCGCTGTCTTTTGCAGAAGAAGGGCTCAATTGGCCCGAAAGGGTACTGACTCGATAAACGGTCGGTGTTGCATCCGGCCTATCTTCTTGACAACAGGTGATCAAAAGGGTATTTGAGTGGCCACCATGGTTCCAGCGCTTTCCAGGAATGATGCTACCCCTGATTTCCAACACGTCATCTTTAACAAACGAGACATTTTTGATGTTATCGTCTCGATAGAGTACAAGTGTGGCGTATCCTGTGCTCGTGTGGCCTGTGAGCACATGACGCCCAAAGGTGAGCATTAAACTGGATGTGGTGAGTTTGATCTCAGAAGAGGCTGATAGGGATCTTTCGAGTTGTTTGACTTGTGCTGGGAGTTCTACTTCTTGGCACGTGAGGATCACCACGTCGGGTCCACCTGGCGCCTTTAAGCGTCTTATCAGTTCATCGCATCTGTCATCCCCGAGCGTATGATTTCCGCATGTAGCCGTGATGCCACAGAGGCTGATATTGTTGGTCGCTATGACTGAGGACATCACTGTTCCCTAAATGGCCCGACTCTAATGACAATTATATACTGCGCACGGACACAAAGTGAAGTTTTAGCATCCCATCGGCCCGCCATCTTCTCTAGGTTCAACCATGTTTTTGATGCTTTGAAACACTTGTGCAATCAATTTATCTTTGTTCTCTAAAGTAAATTGTGACGCATCAATCGGAAGACCAATATGGACCTCGGCCGTTTGATGGATATTAAACTGATAGGTCCGGGCGGGTAAAATATCATAGGCACCTCGGATCCCCACAGGAATAATGGTGGCTTTGGATTCAATGGCCGTGATGAAGCCGCCCTTTTTAAAGGGGGCGATTTTGCCATCTTTAGATCGCGTGCCTTCAGGGGCTATCCACATCACAATCCCGCTATTTAAGAGTTGCTTGACCTGTTCTAGATCTTGCATCGCTTGTCGTCTATTTTTACGATCGACGAAGGGAAACTCAGCTGCCGTCATCCCTTTACCAACGATGGGGATCCTGGACATTTCTTTTTTTGCAAGCATTCGAATGGAGTGGTTTGGGAAGGCTCGCATGCTCAACGGAATGTCATAAAGGCTACTGTGATTACACATAATGATGGTAGGCTGGCCTTGCTTTGGTTCCACGTGATGGGGATTGATAACGACACAGGTGACTCTGACGAGTTTGAGTATGCGACGTTCCCAAAGATGGAGTGTGGCATCTATCCATGGGCGATTGATGGTTCCAAGCCAACGTCTTAAAGTCGATTGACCCGTTGTGTTTAAGGTATAGATAGTGGATAACAGCATGATCCAGAAGGTTCGAAATTTACTGACTTTCATGCGCGGTTCCTAGTTAGTCCAAATCATCGTGTTCGATGATACGACCTTTGCTTTTTTTGGTCGATGAGGAGGGGAAAAAAAGGTTTTTGATAAGGACCACCACCCAAATGAGGGCGCCCAGCATGATTCCCCAGACCAGTACATAAGATAGCATGATGAACAAGCCAATGACCAAGGCAATGGCAATGCCAATCAGAAGGTATGGAATTAATTGTTCGAGAATTTCTTCTAATTTTTTCATCATGACCCAAATCTTAAGTGATATTCTTCAGATTATCGTTCACAATACACTTTGGTGCAACACGTGTTGTCCAATTTGTGATATACTATGCGCGGCCATAAATTGCGGTTTTTAGGCAAAAATAACGTCGCCTAAAAACCGCAATTTATGGTCGCACAGTACATAATGCGCCGATGAGATATTAATTTTTTTGACATGGAGAAAATGATGCTGTTTGGTATTCTGAACTTATCTTTCTGGGGTTATGTGATAGCAACACTTGTGGTAACGCAAATCACCATAGCGTCTGTAACTATTTACTTACATCGTCATCAAACGCATCGTGCCTTGACCTTGCATCCGCTGATAAGCCATTTTTTTAGGTTTTGGCTTTGGTTAACCACGGGTATGGTCACGGCAGAATGGGTCGCTATTCATCGAAAACATCACGCCACCACGGATGTTGTAGGCGACCCTCATAGTCCCGTAGTCTTGGGTTTGAAAAAAGTACTTTTTCAAGGCGCTGAATTATATCGCGAGGCTTCTCATGAAACAGAAATGATTGAAAAATACTCTCATGGCACGCCAAAAGATTGGATTGAAAGAAATCTTTATTCAAAACATTCCGCAATGGGTATCGTCTTGATGCTCTTGATAGATGTTTTTCTATTTGGAATTCCTGGCGTCTCCATTTGGGCAATACAAATGATGTGGATTCCTATTTGGGCTGCTGGTGTGGTCAATGGAATTGGTCATCATTGGGGTTACCGTAATTTTGAATGTTTGGACGCGGCGACTAATGTTTTTCCTTTGGGGTTTTGGATTGGTGGCGAAGAATTACATAACAATCACCATACCTTTGCATCCTCTGCCAAATTCTCCGTGAAATGGTGGGAGCTTGATATGGGATGGATGTATATTCAATGTTTGTCCTTTTTAGGTTTGGCGCGGGTTAAAAAATTGCCACCGCAATTGGCTAGGGAAGAAGGAAAGCTTCATGTGGATTTAGAAACCGTTAAAGCCGTTGTTGGTAATCGTTTTCAAGTCATGTCGCATTACTACCATCACGTGGTTCGCCCCATGCTTCGACATGTTAAAGAACGTGATGTGCAAAACGAAGGAGATAAAAAATTAGTCCAAAGGGCCGGACTATTGCTGCGACGTCAGGAAAATTTACTTTCTCCTAAAGCGAATACTCGACTACATGCTTTATTAAATCGATATGAACAATTGCGGACGGTCTATCATCATCGTCAAACGCTGCAAAATATTTGGCAAAAGACCGCCACCTCTCAAAAAGAGCTGATTGAATCTTTACAGCAATGGTGCAAACAGGCGGAAGATTCTGGACTGGATGTGCTTAGACAGTTCTCAGAACATTTGAAGGGGTATGTTCCGAAGGTGTCGGCTATCAGCCCCCGATCCTAACCTAAACATAAGCAGCAACGGATGCCATCAGTAAAAAGCCGATGATGACAAAGCTAAAATCTCGCAGATTACAGCAGCGTTCTACCATCACACAGCGCTCAAGGCCATGAAGTGTGCCGAGATAGAGAAATGTCCCGGCCGAAGTGGCTATTAAAATGGGATCAAACCATGAATCTGTTTTGATGTCGACTCCCACATAATATCCGATGAAGATGCCAAGCGGTGTCATGAAAGCAAATAGTAGAAAGAACACGATGCTGTATGCTGTACGCAAGGAACTTTTGTTTAGTTGTAACGCAATCGCGAAACTCTCGGCCCATTTGTGCGTGATGATGGCTAAAAATAGCATGATGACTAAGGGATATTCTTTGCTAAAGCCGAGGGCCGCACCAAGCACCAGGGAATGTACTGACAACATGAGCCAGGCTACAAGCGCAAACGCCGGATGAGTCTTGTCATGGTGGTGATAGAGTTCCTTGCCCAAATGTTCAAACCATAAAAACAATAAAAAGACGATGCCCGTGATGATGTAGGCATAAGGATAATGAGTGCCCCTAGCCACAAACATGGCGTTGGCTTCAGGTAGCATATGCAATAAGGCGGCCCCTAAAAAAACCCCAGTGGCTAAGGTTTCACCTATCGGAAAATCAACATGACCGTCCTGCATGCGTTTTTTAAAGGGGTACCAGCCTGCGAGTAGAATGACCAGCAAAATACTGAGCGAAAATATTAGTTTTAAAGTGGCCGTAGCCATAAAGTGACCTGTTTGAATGAATATGTGAGGATAGTGCACTATATTTTCACATCTTGAAATTAGCAAGTATTATTTATTTCGGGCGCGATCCTTAACCAAAGACGAGCCGTGAGTGATGCTCAGGGTTATGGGTAGGTGATTGTTGTGATCTCGGAATAAAAAAGCGTGCTGAGATGCTTTTATGTGGCAACCTTTGCTCTTCTAGTTTAGTGGTGGTTTGATGCAGGTTTTTGTTACGCATGGGGTTTAATAGAGATAAGGCATGAATGAATTGCCGCTCTTCGCTTACCCTAGTGGTGAGATGGGCGCATTCTGTTTTCATAAGGTGCATGTTTTTTTTATCTTGGTAGTACATGTACGCAAAATAGAAGCCTAATCCAAGCCCGAAAATTCCAGCAAGCAATACACTGATGGGGTTTGACATCGCAGCAGCTAGTCCAAGGAAGCCAATACATTCTAGAATGGAACTTACACCATAAAAATAGGAAAAGAAAAACAGTGTGCTGGTGAAGGATATCGTAGCTATTAATTTTAATTTTGAGGGAACAAACGGGGGCGTTTTCAACGGATTTCTTTGGCGATTCATGTCGCTTTTCAAGTCTTTGTGATGACGCTTGAAGATCAATTCTGAGGCCGTACTTTGTAACAGAGCCAGTCGATAAGCGTTCTCCAAATCCTGTGAGGATTGGAGCCTTCCCCTGTAGGTATAAAACGCATAAATCAATCCAAGAGCTCCTGCAATTGCTGCCGCTGCAATCGTAAAGAACAAGGCCAAATTAGCAACCGACACAACTGCCCACCAGGTGTCTATCATTGCACCGATGATTTCAAATGCTGATTGCGCTGATCGGGCAATGGGTTGTTGTTTTTTTATGTTCCGAACAAACTGAGGAGGTAGGCGCTGGGCATTGATTAGGGTTTCAATATCAAGGCCTTGCAGACGCTCATTCGTTGATCGTAATTCGAGGATTTGTACTAGGTGTTGGGTTGATAGTGAAGATAAGTCTAGCATAGGATCTGTTTCAATAATTTAGTTCGATTTTAACACAAAAATGGGGTGTGCATCAAATGTCTTGGACAAAGAGACATGAAATCTTTTTCATGTCTCTTTACGCAATTTATGGCCGCGCACAGTATATCTCGGGCGCTAACTTTAGTAATAATAACCACCATATCCACGATAATAGCCACCATAAGGACCATAATAAGGGCCGTAGCCGCTATAGTAATATCGAGCGTCTTGGCTTTGGCCGATTTGGTTGCCAACGACGGCACCAGCACCTGCGCCAACAAGCGCGCCCACAGCATTACCGCCAGTGACTGCATAGCCTAAACCAGCACCCGCTGCAGCACCGACGCCAGTTCCGACCTCGGTATTGGTACAACCACCCAATAAGGCTGTTGCACCAAGAAAACTTAATGTGATGATGATTTTGTTCATGATTCAATCCTCTTGAGTTAAGCTGCTTTCCCTTTAAGTCTAGTACAAGATTAAACTATTTGCACAAAATTGAACCATACAGATCTTGTCGTTTGTGGATTGGAGTCTGGACAGAATGGCATGCAAAAAGACGCATGCCATTCTGTCCAAAGCTTCTCAAGCACGTACGTGCACCACTTCATCAAATAACCTGAAAAAAATCCCGATCCTTATTTAGAAGTCCAATTGTGGTAGAAGCCTTGTGAAATGTGTCATCACCCAGTAGTATTGGAAAATCTCATTCTATTGAAGAGGACGTTATGTTTCGAGGGAGTATTGTCGCGTTGGTGACACCTTTGCTTGACGATAGTATTGATGAAGAGCGTTTGCGCGATTTGGTTGAGTTTCATATTCAGTCCGGGACCCATGGCATTGTGGTTGCAGGTACCACGGGTGAGGCTGGTACATTAACTCATGATGAAAAATTGTATGTTATTAAGGCTGTGATACATCAAGCCAAAGAGCGTATTCCTGTGATTGCAGGGACTGCCTGTAATGCCACGAAAGAGTGTATTGAGTTGACACATCAGGCCATGGGTTATGGTGCACATGCAGCTCTTATCATGACGCCAGCTTATATTAAACCAACTCAAGAGGGCCTTTTTCAGCATTATCGCGCCATTGCCCAAGCCGTTTCCATGCCTATTATTCTTTATAATGTACCTGGTCGTACGGCGTGCGATTTGTTGCCAGAAACGGTCGTAAGATTGGCTCAAATATCAAACATTATTGGGATCAAAGAGGCGACGGGACAAATGCCCCGATTGCAGCAACTTCTACGAGATTGTGACGGTCAAATAGATGTGTACAGTGGGGATGATTTGAGTTCTGCGCAATGGATGCTAGCTGGAGCGAAAGGGGTTATTTCCGTGACGGCGAATGTGGCTCCCACCCTTATGGCTAAAATGTGTGATGCAGCGATGGATGGTGATCATGCCGCTTGTTTGAGGTGGCATGAGAAACTCATGCCTTTGCACCAATTGATGTTTGTGGAATCAAACCCCATCCCTGCGAAGTGGGCTATGAGTCGGATGGGTTTGATAGGACCTGAGCTTCGTATGCCATTGACCCTTTTGGCGCGTGAGCATCATCAGGCGCTAGAGCATGCGATGCATGAATTAGAATTTATTCAATCGAGGTAGTGTTGTGAAAAAGTTAATGATAGCCGTGTTTTCCCTATTGGTGTCGGCTTGTACCGCGCAATATACAACCAACGGTGAGCAGAAATACCAGACAAGTCGTAATGGGGTTCAGCTTGTGGTTCCGCCTCCATTAACATCAGAGAACATCAGTCATTTTTATGATTTGCCGCCTCAAAATCAGGATCCTGCGGTTTCGGTACGACCGCCAGTCCTTCAAAGCAGCAAGGTTGAACGCAAAACAGAATAAGGATTTCGGGCGAGATCCTAAATTAAAAGGCTTGAAAAATGTCTATGAAAGACGATGAATTGGGAGTGATACAGGAGTTATCCAAGCGTATTGTGGATGCACAGCGTAAAATTCGTATTCTTGATCTCATCAAATGGGATGAGTCTGTTAAAGAAGGTTTTTTTCGAAATCGGTGTAAGAAGCTTCCGGAGGTGGATGAAGCTTATTATCAAAAAAAGCCTTTGCCCTTTGATGCTCATGACAAGATGGAAGAGTTTCGCTTGATTCTGCGAGATACTCAAAATCAGCTGGGTCAATATTCATCGATCACTCGATTGATCAAACGTCAATGTGATGAGTACGCGCGAGCAGTACAAATGCTTTCCGCGCGAGGAACGCCAGTTTTCTCAGAAGTGGCGATGGAGTTGTATGGAAGTCCAGATGATGCCTTTTATGTTGGGGGTCCGCGCTTGTCGGATTTGGGTGCGTTGCTGTTTGATGTGTTGACGGCGCTTGATGTGAAACTCCAAACGGAGGCTGATCTCAAGCGACATAGCCCACAGATGGCTCAAGAAGTGCTGCAAGCCGCTTTGAGTGCTTTTTTTACGGAGCATCCGGGGCGTGTGAATGTGGTGGTCAGCGATGACATGATTGCTGACGCTTCAGCGGGCGCTGACAACATCAAGTTAAGTCAGCATGCGATGTTCAGTGACCGAGATCTTAAATATTTGGAAGTCCATGAGGGGTGGGTCCATGTGGGAACCACAGTGAATGGTTCCATGCAGCCTTATTGTTTTTTCCTCTCCAAAGGGTCGCCGTCTTGCAGTGTGATTCAAGAAGGGTTGGCGGTGATCACGGAGGTGGTGAGTTTTTCTTCCTATCCTGGGCGGATTAGAAAAATCACCAATCGTGTGATCGCTTTGAATAAAGTCAAAGAGGGCGCGGATTTTCTTGATATTTACCGCTACTTTTTGGAATGCGATTTGGATGAAAAGGACAGCTATAACAACAGTGTGCGAGTGTTTCGAGGCAGCACACCTACGGGCGGTCCTTTTACGAAGGATTTATCCTATGCAAAAGGGTTTGTCCTGATTTATAATTTCATCCGTTTTGCCATCAGCCAGCATCGCATCGATCTAATCCCTTTGTTGTTCACCGGCAAGCTGGTATTAGACGATTTGCCATTACTGAGTGAGTTAAGTGCCCAAGGCATTCTAACTCCTCCGGTGTATCTTCCACCCCCGTTTCGTGATCTCTCCGCTTTGAGTGCTTGGATGAGTTTTTCTCTATTTTTGAACAAATTTGATTTGAACGAAATGCAGAAAAACTTTAAATTTTTGTTGGTTTGATCAAAACGAAAGAGCCGGATCTCAAGAAAGCCGTGTCTAATCCGAATCTTCCCACTGCAGGGTCCCACCGGCTTGATATTCAATGACACGTGTTTCGAAAAAGTTTTTCTCTTTTTTCAGATCCATCATTTCACTCATCCAGGGGAATGGGTTTTCAGCGCCTGGGTAAAGCTCTGCTAAGCCTATTTGGTTGAGACGGCGGTTAGCGATGTAGTGAAGATATTCTTCGAACATTTCAGCATTCATGCCTAAAATGCCGTTGGGCATGGTGTCTTTGGCATATTGGTATTCTAGCTCCACGCCATCTTGCATCAATTGAAGGATGTCTTTCTTAAATGAGGGTGTCCATAAATGGGGGTTTTCAATTTTGATTTGGTTGATGACATCAATCCCAAAGTTCATGTGCATGGACTCGTCTCGTAAAATGTATTGGAATTGTTCAGAGGTGCCAATCATTTTATTACGTCGACCCATGGATAGAATTTGTGTGAAGCCTACGTAGAAAAAGATACCTTCGAAAATGACATAGAACGCAATCAAATCACGAAGCAGTCGTTGATCATCTTCCGTGGTTCCTGTATGAAAATAGGGATCCCCCAAGCTTTGGGTGAAGGGGAGGGCCCAGGAGGCTTTGGTGGCGACAGAGGGGATTTCTCGGTACATGTTGAAGACTTCTGCCGAGGCCATCCCTAAGCTTTCAATGATATATTGGTAGGCGTGGGTGTGCAAAGCCTCTTCGAAGGCTTGTCGCAACAAATACTGTCGACATTCTGGATTGGTGATGTGCCGATAGACCGCCAGTACCAAATTATTGGCAACCAAAGAGTCCGCTGTGGAGAAAAATCCTAAGTTTCGTTTTATGATTAAGCGTTCGTCTTCGGTTAAGCCTTTTGGATCATTCCACAAGGCCAGATCTGCACTCATGCTAATTTCGTTAGGCATCCAATGGTTAGCGCAAGCGGTTAAATATTTATCCCATGCCCATGTGTACTTAAACGGGACTAGTTGGTTTAAATCGGCGCGACAGTTGATTATTTTTTTATCATCTACATGGATTCTTCCTGCTCCCAGGTCTAATGTCTCAAGACCCGTGGCTCCAGTGATTTTTTGAGCTGTCGGTCGTTCTTGGGTGGTACTTATCATAAGTTTCTCCTTTGAGATCGCGCCAGAACGGGAAGTTAATTCTGGCGTGATTCTTGGCTTTATTGGCAGGCTTCACACTCAGGATCGATGATGGAACACACCCGAGGTTCTTCTAATTTGACCGCGTTCAGCGCACCATCTGTGACGGTGGACTTTTCCGCATTACTGGCCCCCAAACTTCGTAAATAATAGGTTGTTTTGAGTCCACGGATCCATGCTTGTCGATAGAGTTCATCTAATTTCTTTCCAGAGGGCTTGGCCATGTAAACATTGAGTGACTGTGCTTGATCCAGCCATTTTTGTCGACGAGATGCCGCTTCCACAAGCCACATAGGGTCAATTTCAAAAGCCGTGGCATAGCGCGTTTTGAGGTGAGCTGGGATGCGGTTGATGGGTTGGACACTGCCGTTAAAATATTTGAGATCATTGACCATGACTTCATCCCACAGCTTGAGCGCTTTTAAATCGGCAACCAAGTAGGGATTAACCACTGTGAATTCGCCAGAAAGATTCGATTTCACATAGAGATTTTGGTAAGTTGGCTCGATGGATTGCGACACACCACAGATGTTTGAAATGGTGGCTGTGGGTGCTATGGCCATCAGATTAGAGTTGCGTATGCCTTGTGTTCGTACTTTGACACGCAAGGCTTCCCAATTTAAACGCTGTTGTCGGTTTTGCTCTAGGAATTGGCCGCGGGACTGTTGGAGAAGATGAATGGAGTCGATGGGCAAAACCCCTTTGCTCCATAAAGAACCCTCATAGCTTGGGTATTTACCCCGCTCAACTGCCAATTCTGAGGAAGCCTCAATAGCATAATAGCTTATCAACTCCATGGAGGTATCTGCAAACTCAATCGCCGCATCGGAAGTATAGTCTATATTGAGAGCATATAACGCGTCTTGAAATCCCATGAGTCCCAACCCAATAGGGCGATGCTGTAGGTTAGATTTGCGTGCTTGCGGAACTGAGTAATAATTGATGTCAATGACGTTGTCCAACATTCGAATGGCAGTTTTGATGGTTGCCTTTAATTTTCTGGTATCGAGTTGGTTGTTGTTGATGTGAGCTGGCAAATTCACACTGCCTAAGTTACATACGGCAATTTCTTCAGCGGATGTGTTAAGCGTGATTTCAGTACATAAGTTTGAGCTGTGAATCACGCCCGCATGTTGTTGGGGCGATCTTAAATTACAGGCATCTTTAAACGTAAGCCATGGATGACCTGTTTCAAAAAGCATGGAGAGCATTTTTCGCCAGAGTTTGATGGCAGGAATGGTTTTGGTGGCTTTTATTTTCCCTGCTTGTGCTCTATGTTCATATTCAAGATAGAGAGCTTCAAAGGGTTTGCCATAAGCGTCATGAAGATCAGGCACTTCATCAGGTGAAAAAAGAGTCCATTCGCCTTCAGCATGCACGCGCTTCATAAAGAGATCGGGTATCCAAAGAGCGGTGTTCATGTCGTGGGTGCGTCGGCGGTCGTCCCCTGTGTTTTTACGTAATTCTAAAAATTCTTCGACATCTAAGTGCCAGCATTCAAGGTAAGCACACACAGCCCCTTTGCGCTTACCTCCTTGATTGACTGCAACAGCTGTGGCATCTGCAACATTTAAAAAAGGGACGATGCCTTGTGAACGACCATTGGTACCTTTGATATGAGCACCCATTGCGCGTACGGGTGTCCAGTCGTTGCCGAGTCCTCCGGCGAATTTAGAGAGCAGGGCGTTGTCTTTGATGGCGCTGTAAATGCCGTCCAAATGATCAGGCACCGTGGTGAGGTAGCAACTGGATAATTGTGGACGAACGGTTCCTGCGTTGAATAGGGTGGGTGTGGATGACATGTAGTCAAAAGAGGACAGTAAGGTATAAAATTCAATGGCTTTTTCTTCTCTGTGCTCCTCACGAATCGCAAGCCCCATAGCGACTCGCATGAAAAACGCTTGGGGTAGTTCGTAGCGTGTGCCAAATTCATGAATGAAATATCTATCATAAAGCGTTTGCAGGCTTAAGTAGGTCATTTGAGCATCGCGTTCGGGTAGCAAGGCTTGACCTAGTTGGTCTAAGTTAAATTCACTCAACTTGCTGTCGAGAATGCCTTGTTGAATGCCATGGGCAATATAAGACTTGAAATAAGTGGGGTAAATCCCGACCATTTCATCGAAGGTGGCTTCGTCTTGGATGCGAAGATGGGACAGCGCTTGATGGCGTAGGCTATCGAGGAGCAAACGTGCGCTGACATAGGTATAATTAGGTTCTGTTTCAACCAATGCTCGTGCCGACATGATCAGGGCTTTATAGACATCATCTAACTTGGCCGAAGAATAAAGATTACGAAGGGCGTCTTTGATGACGGGAGCGGGGTTAACTTGCTCTAAATTTCGGCATGCCTCGGTCACAATCGTGTTGAGACGATTCATGTCGATGGGTTTTAATTCGCCATTGGGGTGGGTGATGAGCAGTGTTTTACTGTCTTTGGCTTGTGTCTTGACGTTGGCTTCCCGGGCTTTTCGGCGTTCTTCTCGGTAAAGCACATAGGCTCTGGCAATTTTGTATTGGCTGCTGCGCATCAATGCCAATTCTACGAGATCTTGAATGTCTTCGATATGTATTGTGCCACCGCTAGGCAGGCGTCGTTTAAACGCTTGTGTTACTTGATGGACAACATCATCAATTTGTTCGTAAATGCGATTGGAGGCAGCAGCACTCCCACCTTCAACAGCGATGAAGGCTTTTGTCACCGCCACTTTGATTTTGTCTTCATCATAGCGCACGACTTTGCCATTTCGTTTGATGGTTTTTAGGATGCCTGGTTCAATGGAATTGACCTCCAATGAACTGGCGGGTGATGATGGCTTGCTGAGCTCGAGTGTATCTGACATGTGTCCTCCACAGATGGTTTTGATAGATGTTCCAAGATCGACAAAACACAACATATAGTTATTAAATTCGATTTCATAACAAGATAATGTGTTTTGAGCTTAATTTCAAGAGAATAATATGGGGGTATGCTGTGGATAACTTAAATTTTCAACACTTAAAGGATCGCGCAGTATAACTGACTTTGAAATGGGCTCCCTGTTTACCTTCGCCCCTTAACCACAATCGCGTCACTGACATTGGTGAATCCATGCACTTGGATTTGAAAATTTCTAAAGTGTGCATGGAGTTGACTGGAGCTGCCGCCATCTAAATTCAGTGCGTTTTCGCAATTGAGAGGTGGGTTATGCATGAGTTCGGCAAGTGCGCTGGTTGTGATGGGGGCGTTTTCTGTGACTAAAATAATGACACGATCATCTAGTGAAATGCCCAATGCGGATCGCTCAGCAAGCCCTGGTTTTAAGGAGGGAATGTGTCCATTGATGAGTAGGCGAGGCCCGCTTTGAACGGCAAACTCAACGTGAACGCCCTGGTTGAACTGATGTCCGCTGGTGATGAACGGCTTTTTGTTCTTGATGTAAAAAACGTCCCACCAGCTGATCCGTTTTAAGGGACTTTGTTGTTGAAGACTACTGATTCGAAGACCTAATGGGCGGAAGTTACGGTCAAAAAAACCACCATTGATGGTGATTAAGGCGTTGCTATGATGCGCGAATTCATCAGCCGAGGCGTGTACTTGGGATAACCCATGTGCCATCACCACATCCAATTGATTGACTTTCAGATTGATGCGAAAGACATGAACATGGGACCAAGGCGTGATGAGATTTTTACTGAGATCAAGATATTCAACCCCAGGTGCTACTTCTCGCCATGGATGTGCCACTGTGGATGTGGTTGATAGTCCAATAATAACAGCAAATAGCCATAGACCCCATTTAGTGCAACATTTTAAACGCCTCAAAGGGTGGCTCAGCGGGATGTAATCTTGTATCCTTATGTGCATACGTTCAAACCAGTGGAATCAAGATGCGAACATTCCCGCAAGTTAGCAACAGAGCCAGGTCAAAGTCAACTAAAGAATTATCGGAATTGATGCATGATGTATTAAAGCGCACACGTGCGGCAGGTGCCACTGATACCTCCGTTGCGGTTAATCATGATACAGGCTTTTCAATTGATGTTCGTATGGGTGAAGTTGAAACAGTGGCTTTTAGTGAAGACAACGCTGTGAGTATCGTTGTTTATAAAGGGTCTCGAAAGGGAGGGGCAAGCAGCACGGATTTGTCGCCAGCATCTCTTGATGACATGATCTCTAAAGCCATTAGCATCGCTGAAGTGAGTGCGGCTGATCCTTGTTTTGGACTGGCAGATAGTCACTTGATGAGTGCAGAATCTCTGGATTTGGATTTATATCATCCTTGGTCTATCACGCCATCAGCGGCGATTGAATTAGCCTTAGAGTGTGAAAAGCAAGCCTTGGCTTATGATCCTAAAATCAGTAATTCTGATGGGGTGAATGTTTCCACCTACACGTTCTCCCATGGCTATGCGAACAGCCATGGGTTTTTAGGTATTGTAGACAGCAGTCGTCATGGGATCAGTTGTTCATTGATTGCTAAGGAAGGTGAGTCAATGCAACGTGATTATGATTATACAACGTCGAGGTTGGCCACTGACCTACAGTCCATCGAATCATTAGCCAGTTGCGCTGGAAGGCGTGCGGTCAGTCGATTGGGAGCCCGTCCCATCAAAACTCAAAAAGTGCCTGTATTATTTTCAGATCGCGTTTCAAGTGGATTGTTGTCTGCCTTTATTGGGGCTATTAGCGGGATGAACCTTTATCGAAAAAATTCATTTTTGTTGGATAGCATAGGTCTGCCGCTGTTTCCTAAAAATATCTGTATTCACGATCAACCGCATGTGCCGCGAGGTTTGGGGAGTGCTGCTTTTGATGGGGAAGGCGTCATCACGAGACCCAATGTTTGGGTTCAGCAGGGCAAGATATGTCAATATGTTTTGAATAGTTACTCAGCGCGAAAGATGGGTTTGCAAACCAGCGCGAACAGTGGCGGTGTGTTTAATTTAACAATCGATCCTACCGCCGGAGATCTACAGGATCTCATCAAGAAGATGGGTCGAGGATTGTTGGTTACCGAATTGATGGGGCACGGAGTCAATGGGTTAACCGGGGATTATTCTCGGGGTGCCAGTGGGTTTTGGGTGGAAGGGGGTGAAATTCAACATCCCGTTGATGAGGTGACAGTGGCTGGCAACTTAAAAGAGATGTTTGCAGCCATCGCCGCAGTGGGCAACGACTGGAACCCCAATCTAGCAACGCGCTGTGGGTCTTTGTTGATTGAAGAGATGATGGTAGCCGGGCAATGAGCTCGTTGTTGGGCCTTGGCCCAAGACAAGTCGTTGCGTAGCGTATTCTGTTGGGCCTAGGTCCAACCTACCGTGCCTACAGAAGAACCAGACTAATTTTTATCACGAAAAATAATACGCCCTTTGCTTAAGTCATACGGCGTTAATTCAACTTTTACTTTATCCCCAGTCAGAATGCGGATATAATTTTTTCGCATGCGCCCTGAAATATGCGCAGTTACAATGTGTCCATTCTCAAGCTCAACGCGGAACATGGTGTTGGGAAGGGTATCAATCACCGTGCCTTGCATTTCAATATGTTCTTCTTTTGCCATACATCTCTCAGGAGTCAATCGTATAAGCCGCAAATAGTGCACTAAAAAAGAGGAAATGGCAATTCTTTCGATCAGTCCCAAGCCATGTAGGCGTCAGTATGGGTTACGATTTTTGCTTTTTCCGGGGTGGTCTCAGGTTTTGGTCCTCTATGATCAGGTTTTAGGGCATGGGCTAAAGGGATAAAGGTAAAGCCATTTTGTTTGAATAGGGCTATCAAGTCTGGCAGCACATAGGCATTTAGTAAATTGGCATGGATGAGTAAAATTTGTGGTTGTTCAGGCTTTCTGGAAGAGTGACTGCGCTCAACAGAGGCCATGGTTTGTTGCCAAATAAAATCCAGATAACAGGGTTTTAATACGGTTAGAAATTGTCGTCTTTCTTTCTCGGGGACTGACAACAAGAGTTGATTAAAGACAAAATCCTTACTATCTACGGTCACTGGGGCTATGAGGTAATGTTGTGAGGAGAGATATTCTTTGATATTTTCTTTTTTTTGCCCTTCACCCATCACCAAGTAGGGATACCTGAAAAATTTAGGCCTGGTGAGGAGCTCGGATAAAATCACGTCTGCTGATGCGATGTCGTTGATATAAGCTTGTGAGCTCATGTTGTTTAAATTAGCGTGCGAACGTGTGTGGTTTCCAAGAGTCAAACCCGCACCATGAAACTTTTTTAAAGTTTCCATGGTGCTTGCGGTGACTTCTTTGGCAATCACAAAACCAGTCGCCGGAATGTCAGCTCCCTTGAGGGCATCGAGGATAAGATTCAGATGAAAATTTTTACTTTCACCGACGAAAGGTAAATCATCAATGGTGAGCGCAAGCTCTCGGCCTTGCGCAAAGGCCAAGGGGATGACAGTCAATGTAAACACCAACGCGAGGATGGATTTTAGAGCACACAATCCCCATTTTTTAAACGGGGATTGCATGGGCTGGGCTTTGAGTGGTGTGATCATGAGGTCCATTGTTAGAGGTTCGTTTGGCTTGTTTGAACGCCAGATAATGGGTGCGCATCGCAGAGAAATGAGAGTCTTCCTTGAAAAAAGAGAACAATTGATGCGTTGAGTAAAGGGCGGCAGTGGTCACCATAGCGGCTCCAAGAGCGCCGCTGAGGCAGGTGGCAGCGATGAGCATCCCAATAAGACCCAGCATAGCATGACGCATCGCGATGCTCGTATAGGCTCTTAAAAGGAAACTATGATCGATTTTGTTTGGAGTTAAGGACAAATTCGCTATATCCAGTGTTGTTTCAGCTTGCAATAATTTGGCGGTCAAGCAGGGTTTTAATTGATTTTCATAAGACACTCTGAATAAGCCATATAATGTCATCACCCGATCGAGTTGTTCTTTTAGCTCGTCATGACGTTTTGCAAGGCGCGTGTCATCTAATTCAGTGATTTTGTGTCGTAACTCGCTTTCAACAAGACGTATTCGATTGAGGATGTCTTTGATGATAGGATAGACTTCTTCGTTTGTTGCAAGTTGTGCGCTTGAGGGGATGCTTTCCTTTTTTTGCATATTGAGTGGCTTGACCCCCGTGGCCCAAAACAGCTGATTTTTGTCCCAATGACGATTGTAATAGACTTTTCGTGAGTGCGTAGAAATGTCTTGTTGAGGTTCACCCGTGCTTACCAATTTCACAGGCTCGCTCGGAATACCACTAAACCGTGGGAAAGCACTCTTGAAAGGCCCCCCTATGATTTTATCATGCAACGGTTTGTCAATGATCCCCACTTCAAGCAACATGTCGAGCGCGTAATTTTTGCACCCATAAGAGGTACTGCTATCAAATCCTTTTTTAGTGAGGTTCATTTGAATGTGGAAGGGTTGTAAACGGGTCTCCCGGGCGTTCAAGGTGGCTAATGAACGCTCAGCGACATAACGGGTATGACCATTTTGAGGCTCTCCTCGAGCGTGTAATTGGTGATTGAGCTCCGCGATAGCTTCGTGTTCGAGACGCATTTTTTTAGTATAGAGTTCCTGGAGGTTGTTAAATTGAGTTTTTGTGGCTTCGAAATGGATGGCGTGCAGCCCATTGCCATCCAAATCGCGCATTTTTTCTTTTTTTAAAATGCCGTGACCATCTTGTAGGTCAATTTTAAAACCTAACATATGCTTTAATCCGGCGATCAGTGGATCGGTCGTTGAGCTGGGCTGGCTATAAAAACCTACGGCATCAATGACTCGGATGGGCGATGATTCGGTGTCTTGTGTGGATAAGATCAAAGAGGCATGCCAAAAAGGATTAGCGCCCGCATCAGTATCCATGGTCATATAACTGACATAATAGGTTCGATGTTTCATGGTGTCACTCCGTTGTTGATGCGGGGAAATCATGGGGCAGCTAAGTGTACCCCATACCCGCCTGTGTTGCAATAATTTGATCCATTGTTTGTAAAATAAGAACAAGCATGTCGGCCGTTTAAACCGATTCTAAGTATTTTTCAACATCAAGCGCTGCCATACAGCCAAATCCAGCTGAGGTGACCGCTTGTCGATAAACATGATCTGCCACATCGCCTGCTGCAAATACGCCTGGGATATTAGTGGCTGTTGCCATGCCCTGAAGACCTGAACGAATGGAGAGATAGCCGTCGTGCATGTCGACTTGGTCTTTGAACAAGCTTGTATTGGGCGTATGGCCAATGGCAATAAACACACCATCTACAGCGATCGTTTGAGGCTCGTTTGTTTCGGTATGAATGAGACGGGCGCCTGTTACTTTCATGCCATCTCCGAGCACCTCATCGAGGGCGTGATTCCAGATTAATTTGACGTTCCCTGTTTTGGCTTTTTCAAAAAGTTTGTCTTGAAGAATTTTTTCAGACCGAAGGGTATCACGACGATGGACCAGGGTGACAGAGGCGGCGATATTCGATAGATACAGTGCTTCCTCAACGGCTGTGTTGCCTCCGCCAATGACGCAGACGTTTTTATTGCGGTAAAAAAAACCATCACAGGTGGCACAGGCAGACACCCCTTTCCCTTGATAATCTTTTTCTGAATCCAGCCCTAAATAACGAGCAGAGGCCCCAGTAGCAATGATCAAGGCATCGCAAGTATAGGTTTCCGTGTCGCCTTTCAACACAAAGGGAGACTTTTGTAGAGACACCTCGGTGATGTGGTCAAAGATGATGTGAGTCTTAAAACGCTCGGCATGTTGTTGCATGCGCGCCATCAAGGCAGGTCCTTGTAGCCCTTCAACATCACCCGGCCAGTTATCTACATCGGTGGTTGTGGTGAGTTGCCCTCCAGGTTCCATGCCGGTGATGATAACAGGATTTAGATTTGCACGTGCGGCATAAACAGCTGCGGTATAGCCTGCGGGACCCGAGCCAAGAATGATCAGACGATGGTGATTTTCAGTGCTCATTTTTTCTGCCTTCTATGATAAGATGGGGAATAATATGATAAAAGACGATGCTTTAAAATACCTATGACAAAACAGAGAAAGGGACAACAGGCCGGGAACCCTAAAAAAGCCTTGCCACTTTTTGTAGTGAAACGGATAAGTGAAGGCAGTTTCATCTTAGTTCTAACTATGGCGATGCTCCTCTTGCTTTCCTTGGTGACCCAACATGCCAATGATCCAGGGTGGTCTCATACCCATCCATCGGCAGGCCCTATTGGAAACGCCGGCGGATACGTCGGGGCATACCTTGCCGATCTTCTCTACGCTACTTTTGGATATTTTGCCTACCTCTTGCCAGTTTGTGTGGCTTATGTCGCATGGATGATTTTAAAAGATCATCGCGCTTTGCGGGTGGTTAATAAGCCAATGCTCTTGGTGAGAGGCGTTGGATTGTTGTTCATGGTCAGTGGTGGCTGTGGATTGCTCGGGTTTTTGGGGAGTGCCTCATCCCCCATTGAGCCCATCGGCGGCATTGTGGGTCAACTTATCGCTCAGGTGATGCATGCTCAATTGCACGCCGAGGGGGCTATGCTTTTGTTGCTTGCCATGTTTTTGGTGGGTGTGACTTGGTTAACTGGGCTTTCTTGGGTGATGGCTGTTGAGGTGATTGGCTACTATACACATGTTTTGGCCAGAATGGGGGGCTCAGGATTGCTGAAGATGTCTCGTGTGTTGACCACTGTTATCGAGCGCTTATCCAAGGTGCAATCCCCGCAAGTCATGAAACGTGCGTCCAGTGTGGATGTCCGCTCACTCAAAAAAGAACGTGCCTTACCTTTCATTAGTCCTATCGCACCCATAGAAAAACCCATGGTGCAAAAATTGCCGAAAGAGTCTACGCAACCTAAAGTCCCCAGCAAAGGAGGATTGCCTTCGTTAGATTTGCTGGATAAAGGACAACCTGGCGTGCCGATGGGGGGGTATACGCATCAAGAACTGGAGACCATGTCTCGAGACGTTGAACAACATTTACTAGATTTTGGTATTCAAGCGGATGTGGTGGCAGTCCATCCTGGGCCTGTGATCACGCGTTTTGAATTGCAGTTGGCAGCAGGGATTAAGGTCAGCAAACTCACGGCTCTTGCAAAGGATCTTGCACGTTCTTTATCGGTCACCAGTGTGCGTGTGGTTGAAATTATTCCAGGAAAAACGGTTGTTGGTATTGAACTACCCAACCAAAACCGTGCAATGGTTTGTTTGTCGGATGTCTTGTCTTCCGATGTCTATCAGCAAGCGCATTCCCCGTTAACGCTTGCATTGGGGGTAGATATTGCTGGGCATCCTATGGTGGTGGATCTGGCGAAGATGCCTCATCTTCTGGTGGCGGGAACGACCGGTTCTGGAAAATCTGTGGGCATCAACGCCATGATTTTAAGTTTGCTTTTCAGAGCAACACCTGAACAAGTACGATTGATCATGGTAGATCCAAAAATGTTAGAATTGTCTATCTATGACGGGATCCCTCATCTTTTAACACCCGTAGTGACTGATATGAAAGAAGCTGCCAGTGCCCTTCGGTGGTGCGTGGATGAGATGGAAAAACGCTATCGTTTGATGGCTGCGGTCGGCGTACGTAATGTGGCAGGGTATAACACCAAAGTGGCTGAGGCAAAAGCACAAGGAGCGCCGATGCAAGATCCACTATGGAAACCTACCGATTCAATGGATACCGAGGCACCGCTGTTATCTGCATTACCCTATGTGGTTGTGGTCATCGATGAATTGGCCGACATGATGATGGTGGTGGGTAAAAAAGTGGAACAACTCATCGCTCGCATTGCGCAAAAAGCAAGGGCTTCAGGTATCCATTTGATTTTAGCGACCCAGCGCCCCTCCGTGGATGTGTTAACAGGACTCATCAAATCGAATATTCCTACGCGCATTTCATTCCAAGTGTCATCAAAAATAGATTCTCGAACGATCCTTGATCAGCAAGGTGCTGAGCAATTGTTAGGGAATGGAGACATGCTCTTTTTGGCTCCTGGAACGGGCGCACCTTTACGTGTGCATGGCGCGTATGTCGATGACCAAGAAGTGCATCGCATTACCAATGATTGGCGCTCTCGAGGTACGCCCGAGTATATCGATGAAGTCACGCAATATGTGGATGGTTCAGATGCTCTGATGGGTGAGGATGGTCAAGCCACTGAAGATATTGATCCTATGTATGATCAAGCTGTAGCGTTTGTGATCCAAACCCGAAAGGCCAGCATTTCATCGGTTCAACGACGATTTAAAATTGGTTACAACCGTGCGGCACGGCTAGTCGAAGAAATGGAACGAACGGGTATGGTTGGACCTTTGGAAGGTGGTTTTAGAGATGTTTTGGTTCAGTCAGTAGCTGAGGACTAGAGATGAAAAAAAACGCTGTATTATGGCTTATGTTATGGGCTCCTCTGACGTTTAGTGACGGGATGAGTGAGCATCTTCAATCGAAATTAAATGCAATTCGTACCATGAGCGCTTCTTTTTCACAGGTTGTGAACGCAGGGAAGCGAGAGGTGTCGCGCTCTTCTGGAACCATGGCTTTGTCACGGCCTGGGCGCTTTCGGTGGCAAACTAAAACACCTATGGCGCAATGGGTGATAGCTGATGGACAGCGTTTGTGGATTTATGATGTGGATCTTGAACAAGTGACTGTTAAAAAACAAGAAAATGGGTTGGGTGGCACGGCAGCTTTATTTTTAAGTGGTTATGGAGACACGGTGACCCGTGATTTCAATGTGACCGCGCGGCCTGAGGGCAACAAAGAAAGTTTCGATTTGTTGTCAAAATCAAGCAAAGCCAATTTTGTGCGGGTGAAATTGATGTTTGTAGGAGCAGAACTACACGCGCTTGAACTCTTTGACCAATTAGGCCAGCATACCTTTGTGACTTTAAGCCACATCAAAAGCAATCCTAAGTTGGCGTCGGCGCTATTCAAATTCAAACCTCCCAAGGGAGTTGATGTGGTCGATCAATGATGTTCAGATTTGACGCAAGAATAGGAAGTTATTTCGCTCCCGATCCTTAGGGAATAGCTCACAAGGAACGTGATGAAGAAGTGGACAAGTGTGGGTATCATCTGGGTAAGGCTTTGCTCGTGGGGAACACGGTGCTTAAAAAAGAGTGGGATGCCAATCGCTGTTGTTCTGCTCAGTTTTGCGATCATCTTTGGTGTGTTCCGCGCATTAACTCCTTGGGCGAAACAATACAAGGGGGATGTGGAACAACATCTCTCAAGGCTCATCGGTCAGCCTGTGGTTATTTCCAGTATGGAAACGAGTTGGTATTGGTTTTGGCCGGTCATTAAACTCACTCAAGTGAGCGTGCTTGATGGGCCACGTCATGGTCTTACCTTTGCTCAACTGATGGTGGGCATTGATTTGATGAGCTCGCTATGGCATTGGCATTTACAACCTGGCATTTTGTATATCGACGATGTCCATGTCACCCTTCGCCAAGTTGACCAAGGTTGGAGCATGGATGGCCTGCGTCAAGACAAGCAAGAGAGTGTCTTGGTCACAGAGGATTATTTACCCGTACTGGGTTGGCTTCTCAATCAAGAAAAAATCATTTTAAAGCATGTCTCCTTGTTGGTTCATTTGAAAGATGGCACTTTGCTGCCAGTGAGTGCGTTGAATTTGGTGATGGTCAATCACAGCGGTCGTTATCGCGTCAAAGGAGAAGCTCATTTGGCGCAAACCATGGATACTCAGTTTAAAGTTTTGGCTGACTTGTCGTTAAATCCCAATGAATTAAGTCAGGTGAGTGGACATGCCTATGCGTCGGTTCGACGGTTTTTGCCTCAGCAATGGCAGTTCTTTTTTAAAGACATGCCCTATCAAGTGAATGGGGGGAAGGGTGATGCTCAGGTTTGGCTTGATTTGAAAAAGGGACAAGCCACAGCACTGCAAACCAAGTTTGATTTCAAGCGTATTGCCTGGAACACGGCTGGAAGTACGAAAGACCAATGGATTCAATCGATAAAAGCCAATGTGGCCTGGGCTCTCACAAAAGAGGGTTGGTCATTAAGCGCGGATCACATTTTGCTCCGTGCCGGCAACTTTCAATGGCCTGAAAACGCATTGGTTATTCAGCATCAAAAAGAGGATTATCTCCTGTATGTGAAAGCTTTGATGTTAGAACCTCTGAAAAATTTAGGCGTGGAATGGCCCCAGAGCATGCAACCTAGCATAAAGAAAACAAGTTATTTAGAAGGTGGGTTGTTTGATACTCAAGTGGTCATCAAAAAAGGGGAAATTGATCAATTTCTTTCTCGTTTTGTGGCTCTTGGTTGGCGTGGACTGGGTGATTATCCAGACGTTACTAATCTCTCAGGGGTTGTGAGTTGGCGCCCTGATAGGGGGCATTTGGCTCTGGATGGAGAAAATACAACCCTTCTGCTGAAAGGACTGCCTCCCGTCACGTTTGAGCAAGTGAATGCAGATGTCCGGTGGATGGGGTTAGGGAATGCTCGCGAAGTCACTATGGATCGATTGATTTTGAGACATCCTGATTTGGTTTTGGGAGCTCATGGTGTCTTCGATGGGGCGCCTGCTCACTTACAGCTATCCGCTGAATTTTCAGCGAATGAGGGTACCCAATGGTTGCGTTATTTGCCCAATGGCCTTTTGAAACCGAAACTTGAAAATTGGATAAAACATGACATCAAACGTGTTGATCATGCTATAGGGCAGCTAACCATCAATGGCAATCTGGCAGATTTCCCATTTGATAAACGGCCAGGCGACTTTCATCTTGTGACGCAATTAAGTGGTATGGACTTGTATTTTCATAAGGACTGGCCACCCCTCACCCATCTTGACCTCCTCTTGACGGTAGATCATCGAAACATGGACATCCAGGTGCTCCACGCCAGTTTGTTGGAGATAGAGGCAACTCAGGCCAATTTAAGCTTGAACGACATGGGCTTGGGGCATGAGACATTGTTGCTTCATGGGCAAGTCGACATTCCGGCGATTCGTTTGAAAAATTATGTGTTGGCGACTCCTTTGAGGAAACTCTTCGCAACTTTAAAAAAACTAGGTGTGAAAGGGATCATTGGTCTGGATTTGAATTTGGATGTGCCCCTCTATCCTGAACGAAATGATGTGTTAGCTCAAGGCACCATCACCTTAAAAGATGATCAACTGACCTTTCGCCATGTGTTACAAACAGTGACACTCGATCATGTGTGTGGACCGTTGAGGTTCGATGAGGAGGGCGCGCGACTAAGCACGCTGACAGCAGAACTTCAGGGTGAACCTATCACCATGGAGATTCAGTCGTTTTTAAAGCCCCATGCTTACACCTCCATTCAAGTTGCGGGAGACACCACCATCGATAAGCTTCGTGACATCTGGGAGATGCCTGTCTTATCGTTGATGAAAGGGCCCTTGAAGCTCAAGAGTATTCTCACATTTACAGCCGATCCAGATGCGCTTGATCACATCAAATTAACCACCTCACTCAAAGGCGTTGACATTGATTTGCCCGAACCTTTTGGGAAAAAAGCCGAAGATAAAGCGCCACTATCTGTTACTTTTGATTTTAATCCCGAAAAGGCAGCCCGATTGCGGATTAATTATGATGAGAGATTGAGCAGTGATCTGCGCTTCGTCACCCGGGAGCATCACCTGGTACTAGATCAAGGGGTGTTTCAGGTAGGAGAGGGTCATTTGCTTTGGAAAAACCAACCAGGCCTTCAATTGGTAGGCTCCTTGAAAACATTTGATATGAAGCCATGGCGTAAATTGTGGTCACATTGGTCGACTGACTTATCAACGCCATCGATGTTGAATCAAATCGATGGGATGGATTTGAAATTTGATGAGGTGATTCTCTTTGGAGCGTCATATCCTCATGTGGGGTTTAGTGCCAAAAAATCAGAGAAGAATGATTGGTCATTTCATGTGGATCAACAAGATATTTTGGCCGATTTGGGTTATCAACCCGAGACGCACACCTTATCTGGACATTTTAAACGTCTCTATTTGCCCAAACCGAAGGCTTCAAGCCCATCCTCTTTACGCCTCAAACCTACCGATCTTCCAAATTTTGATCTCACCCTCGATGACGTTAAACTCAAAGCACCAAAGTCCTCAGCAGGCCCAAAAGATGAGATGGATGTGGGTCAAGTGGCCCTTAAAAGTATCAGCACAGAGGATCATTTGCATTTGGAGGACTTTAAAATAACGACGGCCGGGTATCAGGTCGTGATGACAGGAGATTGGTCACAAAAAGATGGAAAGGATGCCACAACGCTTACAGCGGATGTTCACGTGACGAACCTGGCAGAAAGCTTAAAGTTTTGGCATATTTCGCCTGTGATTGACTCTCATCAAGGCAATCTTCAATTTAAGGGAAGTTGGCCTGGCGCGCTGAATGACGTGTCGTTGGCAAAAATCACAGGCAGCGTTTATGTGATGTTCCAAAATGGTATTATTACTCATTTGAGCCGTGAGACGGAGGAAAAATTGGGGCTTGGGAAATTGTTTAGCATTTTAAGTTTGCAAACCATTCCTCGGAGGCTTAAATTGGATTTTAGTGATTTATCGAATGCGGGATATAGTTTTGATATCTTAAAGGGAAATTTTACCTTAACACGTGGCGTGATGACCACGAACGATAGCTATATTGATGGGCCTGTGGCTTATGCTAGCATGAAAGGTGATTTGGACGTGGTGAAGCGGTTATATGATGTCACTTTACATGTTTCACCCCATATCACAGCGAGCTTGCCTATTGTTGCGACCATTGCTGGAGGACCGATTGCAGGCATGGCAACTTGGGTCGCGAGTAAAATCATTAATCAGGGGATGCAACAGATGACGGGTTATACCTATCAAGTCACAGGACCCTGGTTAGAACCTGAGGTACATCAGGTGACTATTTACAGAAAATAGAGGGCTGAAGCGATGTGGAGCGCTTTGATCAAAAAATATTGGCAGGTGAGTCTGATGAAAGAGACTCCGGAAAATACGCCTTATTCGTGGCTGTTGCTAAGCCTCATTGCCATGGTATTTTTATTGTTGTTGGTCGTACAATGGGTGATTGCGGATGTGGATGAGAAGTTCACGCCCATGTCGTCACTTCAAGCGGCATGTGCTTTGTTGCTGTGTTATGGTGTCTACACGGTGATCTTGTTATCCTGCTTTCGAGTGCTTGCACGAGGGGTGCAAACTTTATCGTGCTTATTGGCAGGCCATACCATCGTGCATCTTTTTGCTTTTCCATTGCTATTGGTGACGCCGTGGATCACTGAGGCCACTTTGTATGAACCATTGGCTGTCTTGGTGGCGATTGTGTATTTGGTTTTGACCTTATTCTTAACCCTATGGCAATTTATGGTGACGGTTCATATTTATAAACATGCGTTCATGATCACTTATTTTTCAGCGGTGTTAGCAAGCTTTGGGTTATTGGCTTGTAATATTTTCATTGTTTCTCTTTGGCGATAAAACCATGCACTTACATATTTTAGGATTAAGCGGCACATTTATGAGTGCCTTGGCGATATTAGCTCGTGTTGCGGGTTTTAAGGTGACGGGTAGTGATGCACAGTGTTATCCGCCGATCAGTGATTTACTCAAGGCGCGGGGTATTTCGTGGACGGAAGGGTATGAGGATTGTACCGATGCTTTAAAGGCCGATTGCGTGATTGTAGGCAATGCCCTTAAACGGGGAATGCCTGTCATCGAAAAGATTTTGGATCAAAATAAACCATACACGTCAGGACCAGAGTGGCTTGCTAAGAACTTACTGGCAAAGAGACGTGTCTTGGCCGTGGCAGGAACTCATGGAAAAACAACGACCACATCGATGCTTGCCTTGATTTTAGACTATGCCAATCTGAAGCCCGGATTTTTGATAGGGGGTGTTTCAAGCAATTTTGGGACGAGCGCTCGATTAGGGGAAGGCCCATGGTTTGTGATTGAGGCAGATGAGTATGACAGTGCTTTCTTTGATAAACGCCCAAAATTCATGCATTATCGACCGGAAATTGCCATTCTCAATAATTTGGAATTTGATCACGCGGATATTTACCCTTCACTCGAAGCCATTCAACAACAGTTTCATTATTTGTTAAGAACCATTCCTCCCTCTGGATTGATCATTAAACCTCGAGATGATGTAGCTCTGAATCAGGTTTTATTAAAAGGTCGATATAGTCATTTGGAAGAAATTGCATGCTCAGGAGATGCCACGTGGTGTGCCCAATTGCTGGATGATTCTGGGCAGGCCTTTCAAGTACGACATCAGGGGCAACTCGTTGCAGAGGTTCGTTGGTCATTGATTGGTCGTTTTAATGTTGAAAATGGATTGGCGGCGATTGCGGCGAGTGCGCGGGCGGGAGTCAATCCTGCTATTTCGGCTGAGGCTTTGGCTCAATTTATGCCTGTCAAACGTCGCTTAGAAGTGACATCAGAACGTTATGGTATCACCGTTTATGATGACTTTGCTCATCATCCAACAGCGATTCGCAAAACGATTGATGCACTGAAACAAAGAGGTCGGCATCAACGCGTGATTGTGATTTTGGAATTTGCGTCCTATACCATGCGTACCGGGGTTCATAAAGAGGCGATGGCGTCGGCTTTGGAGAGTGCTTCTCTTGTCTATTTATTAAATAAGTGTGACTTTTCATTAGTCGATATAGAAAAAAACTGTAAGGCTCCTGTTCATATTTTGTCTTCGGTTGCTGAGATCATAGACGCTGTACTGTCGAAAGTGCAATCTGGTGATGCGGTGCTTGTGATGAGTAATCGTGGGTTTGAGAATATTCATCTTCGACTGGCGGAAGGGATTGATCTGCAATATTCTAAAGTTAAGGGCGCGGGATGAAGAAACCAGCCGGCTTATTGACAGCAATTGGGATCGGAATTGGTTCCATGGTTGGCAGTGGGTGGCTTTTTTCAGCATACTACGCTGCAAAATTCATTGGGCCTGCCTCTTTCTTTTCATGGTTTATTGGGGCAGGGATCTCTTTGATCTTAGCGCTTTTACTCGCTGAAATTGCAAGTATGTTTGATGAGAGAGCTCTTTTCTCAAGACTCGTCACAATAAGTCATGAGAATCCCGATTTAGGTTTTATCATCGCGCTCTCTGGTTGGTTGTGTTTGGTGCTGATTATCCCTACTGAAGCCGCAGCAACAGTTCGATATCTGAGCACAATGATTCCATCCATGACAGACTCGCTCATCACCCAAGAACAGCATACTGTCTTGGGGAGTGCCTGTATCATTTTATTGGTGATCATCTATTCGCTTTTAAATTATTGGGGCATGCACCTTTTGGCGAAAGCCAGCAATGCCTTGGCCATTATTAAGGTAGTGGTGCCTGTTTTAACCGCTGTGATTTTGATGTGCTCGTCATTTCATCCCAGTAATTTTGTATCGCAAGGATTCGCTCCTTATGGCATCAAACCGATCTTTAGTGGGGTGGTTGTTTGTGGGATCTTTTATACGTTTTATGGCTTTTCCCTGGTCGCTATGTTTGGTAGAGAACTAGAGAATCCACAAAAAAGTATTCCTCGTGCCTTGATCTTATCGGTGTTAATTTGTTTTGTCATTTACTGTTTATTGCAAGCGGCATTCATCGGAAGCATGCCTCCAAGTATGATTTTACAGGGTTGGTCAAACCTACATTTCACGTCCCCATTTGTACAATTATTGATGTTGGTTGATCTTCATGTGCTTGGTTTATGGACGATGGTGTTATATTTTGACGCGACTGTGAGCCCATCTGGCGCTGGTATGATATGTCTTGGATCTGCCGCAAGAATCGTCACAGGGATGGCTGAAGATCATCAATTACCCAAGTTTTTTAATAAAATCCACCCTTTGTATCAGATTTCCAGACAATCGTTGATCATCACCATGCTGGTTTGTTGCACCGTGCTGTTTATTTATAAAGATTGGCGGGAGTTGATGATTCTGGACAGTGTGTTTCAACTCATCACCTGTCTCGCCATTCCCATCGCATTCACAAGGCTTCGTCAAAGAAAAGCTCACCTTGTGCGCGTCTATCGAGTTCAATGGGGGAGGGCGTTGAGTTTCGTGATGTTTCTGATCCTTTCTTATTTCTTAACACAAGTCACCCTAAAATCGCTCCTGATCTCTCTGGTGTTGTATGTGATCTTTTTTACCTTGTATATCCTGAGCTATTATAGAGCAAAAATGGATCACGTTTTGAAAGCCTGCCTTTCCGTTTGGAGTATTTTTTCATACTTCCTGTTGATTATTCTATTCGCCTATTTAGACCGCGTTGAGATCATCCATAAGGAGGTTCTGATCGGCGTGTTTTTCGTGAGTATGTCTCTGCACTTTTATTTTTTGGTCAATCAGAAGAGCTATCAATAAAGAAAACAAGGATCGGGAGCGAAATAACTTCCTGTTTTTGCGCTCCCGATCCTAAGGCAATAGTTCAGCCGTTAAATTCCAATTGACCCTTCTTCAAAGACACTGAGATGGTCTCCCCAGGCTGAAAGGTGCCATTGAGCAAAGATTGTGCTAACGGATTTTCTAGTTTTTGTTGGATGATGCGTTTCAGGGGTCTTGCGCCATAGACAGGATCAAAACCTGCTTCTGCCAGATGCGCTAGAGCTTCAGCGGTCAGCTCTAGTTTGATGTCTTGTTTTGCTAATCGTTGTTTTAAGTGGGTGATTTGGATGAGGGCGATGTCTGCTATTTGTTCTGAAGTTAGGGCACGAAACACCACACTATCATCAATCCGGTTAATGAATTCAGGTCTGAAATGTTGGCCGACCAATGTCATTACGGTAGATTTGATGTCTTCATAAGATTGTTTGCCCCCCATCTCTTGAATCACATGTGATCCTAAGTTGGATGTCATCACAATCACCGTGTTTCGAAAATCAACGGTGCGACCTTGTCCGTCGGTTAATCGGCCATCATCAAGTACTTGCAAAAGAATGTTAAACACATCAGGATGCGCTTTCTCAATTTCATCCAGTAAAATAACAGAGTAAGGACGACGTCGAATGGCTTCCGTTAAATAGCCTCCTTCTTCATATCCAACATAACCAGGGGGGGCTCCTATTAATCGGGCGACGGAATGCTTTTCCATAAATTCAGACATATCGATGCGAACCATTGCCTCCACGGTGTCAAAAAGAAAACGAGCCAAAGCTTTACAAAGCTCAGTTTTACCGACACCTGTGGGTCCTAAAAATAAAAAGGATCCAATCGGACGATTGGGATCTGAAAGGCCTGCTCTAGATCGACGAATAGCATTTGAAACGGTATCAACGGCCTCATTTTGACCTATGAGGGATAGATGAAGCGCCTCTTCCATGTGTAATAATTTTTCTCTCTCGCCCTCAAGCATTTTAGAAACAGGGATCCCAGTCCATTTTGAGACCACTTCAGCGATTTCTTCTTCAGTGACTTTGGTGCGGACAAGCTTCGTTTCCTGTGGCTCCACTTGGCTTTCAGTCAATTGTTTTTCCAAAGCAGGGATGCGCCCGTATTGTAATTCAGACATATGAGCCAAATCGCCCGATCTGCGAGCAACTTCCAGCTCAATGCGAGCTTTTTCCAAAGCTTCTTTGATGTGCGTGGTCCCTTGCATCATGGCTTTTTCAGCCTTCCATAAATCATTTAAATCAGCTGAATTTTTTTCAAGCTCATCAATGTTGTGTTGCAGATCATCGAGTCGTTTTTTAGAGGCGTCATCATGTTCTTTTTTTAGGGCTTCACGCTCAATTTTGAGCTGAATCAGTCGACGGTCTAATTTGTCCAGACTTTCAGGTTTGGAATCAATCTCCATACGAATTTGGCTGCCTGCTTCATCGATTAAGTCGATGGCCTTATCGGGTAATTGCCTGTCGGTGATGTAGCGATGGGATAGGGTGGCTGCAGCAACGATGGCAGGATCGGTGATTTCAACGCCATGATGGACTTCATAGCGTTCTTTTAATCCGCGTAAAATGGCGATGGTGTCCTCAACGTTTGGTTCATCCACTAATATTTTTTGAAAACGACGCTCAAGGGCTGCGTCCTTTTCGATGTATTGTCGAAATTCATCGAGCGTGGTCGCCCCTATGCAATGTAGTTCTCCTCGAGCAAGGGCTGGCTTTAACATGTTGCCAGCATCCATAGAGCCTTCCGCTTTACCCGCGCCAACCATGGTGTGCAATTCATCGATGAAGAGAATGATTTGCCCTTCTTGTTTTGACAAATCATTTAAGACGGCTTTGAGACGTTCCTCAAATTCACCCCGAAATTTAGCACCTGCGATCAAGGCCCCCATATCCAGAGACAGTAGGCGTTTTCCTTTTAAGCCCTCAGGAACTTCACCATTGACGATGCGTTGGGCCAATCCTTCAACAATGGCGGTTTTTCCAACCCCTGGTTCTCCAATCAAGACGGGATTGTTTTTGGTGCGACGTTGTAACACTTGAATGGTGCGACGAATTTCATCATCTCGCCCTATCACGGGGTCCAGCTTGCCAAGTTCGGCACGATGGGTTAAATCGAGGGTATATTTTTCAAGCGCCTGACGTTGTTCCTCGGCATTGGGATCCTTCACGATGTCACCTCCTCTCATCTCATCAATAGCTTTTTCAATTGCTTTGGGTTCGCCTCCAGCTTGTTTCACGAGTTTTGTGAGCGCTCCATTGTCACTCATGAGGGCAAGAAGAAACAACTCACTAGAAATATAGTGATCTTTTCGTTGTTGTGACAATTTATCCGTGAGGTTCAATAAGCGATTAAGGGTATTTGAGATATGGATGTCGCTTTGGATCCCTGTCACTTTAGGTAGATTTGCGAGCGCTTTTTCAAGTAAAGACGTCAGTTGAGCGAGGTTCACACCGGCCTTAGTCAGCACGGATCGAGTGCTACTGCCTTGTTGGTCAAGAAGAGCCTTCAACACGTGCTCAGGCTCAATGCAACCATGATCTTGACCTAGTGCCAATGACTGCGCATCAGACAAAGCCATTTGAAATTTTGAAGTGAGTTTATCCATTCGCATAAAGGATCCTTAATCTGTGATAACTATTAGTGTAAGATGAGGATTGTTTTTATTAATTCAAGGTGCTCCTATGTCACATCATGATACGCCAATTCAAGTAGATTCACAGGCCATATTGAATCAACTGGTTTTGGAGCACTTGCGGGATAAACGGCGACATCGGATTTGGAAGAGGGTGAAGTGGGGTATTTTGTCTGTCATTATCCTATGGTTGCTCATTTTCTTTGTGAAGTTCAGCGCGCAAGAACGAAAAGAAGAGTCGACCCCTCATGTGGGCTTAATCGATGTGAAGGGGGCGATTTTTGAGGGCCAATCTGCAAGTGCGGATAATGTCATAAAAGGCTTGGAGAAAGCTTATGAAAATAAAGCGTTAAACGCTATTATTTTACGGATTGATAGTCCTGGCGGCAGTCCTGTGCAGGCTGATTATATGTATAATGCCATTCATCATTATCGTGACAAATACAAAGACGTCAAAATTATCGCAGTCTGCGTGGATGCTTGCGCTTCTGCCGCTTATTATGTGGCATCGGCAGCAGATGATATCTATGCCAATCCCTCGAGCCTGGTGGGATCGATTGGGGTTCTTTATAATGGGTTTGGTTTTGTAGATGCTATGCAAAAATTAGGGGTGTCGCGACGTCTTTATGTGGCAGGTCTCAATAAGGGATTTATGGATCCTTTTTCTCCAACGCAACCCACCGATAAAGCTCATTTACAAACCATGTTAAATTTAGTTCATGTGCAATTCATTGAAAAAGTGAAAGCTGGGCGTGGTAAGCGTTTGAAAGTCGATAAGGATACCTTCTCGGGTTTATTTTGGACCGGAGTCCAAGCAAAAGATCGGGGGTTGATCGATGGTTTTGCAAGCAGTGGTCAAGTCGCTCGAGAGATCCTTAAGTTGGACAAAGTCGTTGATTATACTTATCAGTCCAGCATTCTTGAACGTTTTTCTAAAACGATGGGGGCCGCCATGGCCAATCAGTTACCAGAAGCTCTGGGGATGAAGCCTGGATTACAATAGGTGAAATGATGCAGACACAATTGACGGCCATGATCGTTCAACGCTTAAATGAATCTCAAGCGCATTTAGAACAGCAATTTCACAACCAATACCCCCTCGATATTACAGAAAGGGCTTTACATTAACCCGCACTTGGATAATTCTCATGATGCTGCGCGTAAAAGTTATCGAACGGTGAACTTATTGTATTATGTTTCGCCTAATTGGGGGCTTGAAAGTGGAGGAAATTTTGAATTATGGGATCGATCGGTGGAGCAGTCTATCGTGGTGCCGTGCCTATTCAATCGATTATTAGTCATGGAAACCAACCTACGGTCTTGGCACGCAGTAAATCCCCTCGTTTGTGATGGCGCACGACGATGTGTGTTTAATTGTTTTTTCAGCGAAGAATCGCCTGTTCATACGCCCTACTTTAACATGACAAAGTTTCGCGCACGTCCGGAACAAAAATTACGTAGAGCCCTGGGGGCGTTTTATGACTTGTTCCGAAAAAAGAGATAAGGATCGCGATCCTAAGAAAACAACCCGAAGCAATATGTCATAGAAATGTCACTTCGGATTGTTTTTGGTTTGACAGCTTAGCTTTTAGGAGCTTCTGCTGCTGGTGTTTCTGGTGTTGCTGGTGTTGCTGCTGGCTCTGTGGCTGAACCTTTGAGCTTTTTGCATTGTTTTTCAGACTTCATGCTCATGCCTTTGCCTTTGCAGCTGTTCTTGCCTTTACATTCATTCATTGCTGTTTTGCAAGAACTTTTGCCTTTGCAAGAATTCACACCATAGCATGCTGCTTTGGTGCTGGCTTTTGCTTGAGCTAAAGTTGATGTCACAGGGGCAGTAATAAATGCAATCGCAGCTGCTGCAGCAACGGCTCCAATAAATTTGTTCTTCATAAAAACTCCTTTTAAATTAATGTTATATCGGCTCGAACATCCTAGCATAATTATTTTGTATTTCCAAAATATTTCTGAGTTATCTCTTTATTGGACTCTGGACAAACCGCGATCTAATACGGGCTCGGTCACGCGCTCGGGCCCGTATTAGATCGGGGTTTGTCCAGAGTCCAATTCTTAACGAGTCACTTCTGTGATCAATCCCGCAGTAATCCATCCTTTCAGAAGAGAAGCTGCGCGGTGCGCCGCTTGTTCTTCGTCCATCCATTGGCACAACCCCTCACATAGGTCCCCAAACGTTCCTCCATTTCGCAAGCTTTCGATGGCCCAAGCTTCATCGGCCATTAGGGATGAAAATAAGGTTTCAAGCCCCTCACGCCAGAGGATCCATGGAAGAGGGCTTTCAAGTAAGTGAAGCGTGCTCTGTGTTTGAGTTTTTGTGCTCTCTTGCCACATGGCCACCACATTCCAAGAAAACGTCAGAAAGTGTATTGATGGGTGTAAGGTGAAGCAGAGGGTGGCCCAAGATTCTGGGGGAATTTGATGCATGTCTTGTAGGGTGATGATCTGCCTATCTGGAGCGTCAAAGCTTAGTGCTAAGGTCCATTCAAACAGTGCGAGTTCAGCCAAATAGGGTTTGTCTTGGGTTGATGGGTGGTTTTTGAGAAAGGAGGCAAAGTGATCTCCAAACCAGCGGATGGATCGAAACTGAGAGGGGTGTGCGTCAATGTAGTCGTAGCAAAGAGCTTCGAAGGAATCATCTTCTAGACAGCACTGTGTGATGGGATATGTGCTAGCTATGGCATCATGTAGTCGCCAGCGATAAGCGTTTCTGTAGATGCCGAGGCGTACCTCAACGGGTACTTTGTTGGTGCCAATGACGTGAGGCAGAATGTCTTCTGAGCCATGGAATAGATGGTTTTGAAATTGTTGTTCAATGGTGAGTAAGGTGTTCATGCCAGAGCGACCTCCTGGAGTTCTTGAGTGATGTGACGGGCATGATTCAATTCTTGAATCAATTCAGAGAGTTCTGGGATATTGTCATCACGTTCTATCATGGTTGAAATTAATCCATGGTGACGGATGGTTTCTCGATATAAGCTCCAAACCGGATCAACGATGGGGTGATCATGTGTATCAATGATATAGTCTCCCATATTCGAGTGCCCCGCAAGGTGGATTTGATAAATGCGATGACTTGGTATGGCCAAGATGTAATCAAGGGGGTTAAATTCGTGATTGATGCTGCTGACATAAATATTGTTCACATCTAGTAATAAATGTCCATCAGCGCGAGTTAGAATTTCATTGATAAAGGCCCATTCAGTCATGCAGGAAGATTGGTAAGAGATATAGCTGGATACATTTTCAATGAGAAAAGGTCTTTCTAAAAAATCTTGTACCTCCCTGATGCGTTGTGACACGTGCAAGACGGCCTCGTCGGTGTAAGGTAGGGGAAGTAAATCATGGGTGTTTTTGTGCTGCACCCCGTTCCAACAGAGATGATCGGAGATGAGAATGGGTTGAATCCTATCCGCCAATTGTTTCACTTGGCGTAAGTACTCCCAATCTAGAGGATCAGAACTGCCAATAGACATCGATACCCCATGCATCACCATCGGGTAAGATTCTCGAATCTGATCGAGATAATAGAGTGGCTTTCCCCCTGGCACCAAATAATTTTCCGTGATGACTTCAAACCAATCTACGGGTGGTTTGTCTTGCAGGATGGTTTGATAGTGATCTGTACGTAGGCCTAATCCAAAGCCTAAAAAAGGTTTTTTGTGGGAAGGGTTTGGCATAAAAGTTATCCTAAAAAAATTAGTATAAATTAGCAGATTTGATGTGAAGTTAACAGTTGCGTATGAAAGGAACCGTTTGACCTTCACCAATGATACGATTAGGATTCACAAGCGTTTTTTAAGGATTCCTGAAGCTATGCGGCTTATTTATGCTTTTTTTCTTTACCTTTTGACCCCATGGCTGGTCCTTAGGCTCTATTGGAAAAGTATCAAGTTGCCTGCTTATCGGCAACACATCAGTGAGCGGTTTTCATTGGGTTCTCATCTCAAAACGCCGGTTGATCTCTGGGTTCACGCGGTGTCTTTGGGGGAAGTGGTGGCGGTTTCACCTTTTATTGAGCTCTGTCTTGCTCGGTCTTGGCAAGTATTGGTGACCACGATGACGCCTACGGGGCGCGAGCAGGTGAAAAGGCGATTTGGATCTCGGGTGTTGTGTCATTATGTGCCTTATGATATGCCTTGGTGTATTCGGCGGTTTTACAACAGATTTCAACCCCGGCGGGCCGTGATCATGGAAACGGAGTTGTGGCCCAATTTGATAGCAGGGGCTCATCAGTTGAAGATTCCTCTGCTGCTGATGAATGCGCGAATTTCCGATAAGGCGTTCAAACAGTATCAAAAACTCCCATGGATGTTCAAACCTATTTTAAATCAATTCACAGCCATACTTGCTCAAAGTGAGGAGGATGCCCAGCGGTTTATTGCCATGGGGGCATCGGAGCTTTTGGTGAAATCTGTAGGGAATATGAAATGTGATATGCCAGTGGGGACCTTCAACGCACAGTGTGCGGAATTCAAAGAGCTGTGGGGAAAGGATCGCAGCATCGTTATTGCGGCAAGTACTCACCATGATGAGGAACGTCAATTTTTATCTCGTTTCAACACCCTCAAAGCAGGGATCCCAGGAGTGGTGTTGCTCTTTGCTCCTCGTCACCCTGAACGGTTTCAAGAGGTGTATCAATTAAGCCTGGATCTTGGGTTCAGAACAGGGCGAAAGAGTCAACCTTTGACGATTGATGCTACAACGGAAGTGATCATCATCGATGCCATAGGTGAACTGCTCGACTTTTATCAATTGAGTGATTATGCTTTTGTGGGCGGAAGTTTGGTGCCTATTGGCGGACACAACGTGTTGGAGCCTATCGCTGTTGGGGTTCCTGTTTTTTGTGGTCCTCATATGCAAAATTCCAAAGCCATTTGTGAAGATCTGTGTGCACAAGGCGCTTTGGTGATGAGGGAGAATGCGGATCTTTTGATAAGTGCCTCTAAGCGACGTAAACCAATTTCAATGCCGCAGGCTTCACAATATCCAAAGTCTGGATCAAGTAATCTTTCCAGAGCATCCTCAATTTTTTTGATCAATTTTCGTTCACGATCCCGCGTCCGTAATTCGATGCTGAATTCTTCCTCTTGGCTTGCTCTATCGGATGGATCGGGGAAGTTGGCTGCTTCATCTTTCATGTGGGTTACCGTTCTATCGACTTCCTCCATCAACGATTGACGCCAAGCCATCAAAATTTTTTCAATATGTGATAATTGGTTCTCGTTCATATACTCTTCACCCGATTTTTCTAGATAGGGGGTGATACCCATACTGCCAATAGCATCAGTTTTCACGTTGTGTTTACTCTCTGTGGTTGAATCAGTCAATTGTCCTCGCATGGTCATCTCCTGCTGTGTACCCTTACCATCCGTTGAAGAGGGCTAGGTATATCAAAAAATACGTTATTCATCAACTATAGCCTAATAAAAAAAATTCTGCACAAATAAGGTACATGTAATGGATTTATTTTTTTCGCCATCCTCCACTGACGCGATCATGCCCTTGTGCATCTTGCCAGGTGGTCACTCGTTCATAACCCTGTTTGATGAGCATGGTGGTGACGGCTAGCCCTTGATGATACCCATGTTCTAACAATAATAATCCACCTGGGAGGAGTTTCTCATCACTTTTTTGGATGATCCCGGTTAATGCATCCAGACCGTCTTCTCCACTGATCAAGGCGTCGATCGGTTCAAAACGAACATCGCCTTGTGTGAGGTGGGGATCATTCGATTTTATGTAAGGGGGGTTTGATAAGATGGCATGGACGGGCCGGTTGGGAACGGATGAAAACCAATCGGAACAGAGCCACTTGACGTTAGATAGTTTTAAAATTCGTGCATTGTCTGAAGCCACTTGAAGAGCTGCTTGACTGATGTCAGTGGCATAAAGTTGCCAATCAGATCTCGCTGAAGCAAGTGCCAAGGCGATGGCGCCACTTCCAGTCCCTAAATCGAGTAGGGTCGCATTTTGAATGTTTGCAAGTAAGGTTAAAGTGAGGTCGACCAGAAGTTCAGTTTCAGGTCTTGGGATCAGCGTGTCTTTGGAGACTTTGATGGGTAATGACCAAAATTCTCGGACACCGGTCAAGTAGGCTATAGGGACCCCTTCGGACCGCTTATCTAAGAGGCCTTGAAAAGTTTCAAGCTGATGCAAAGATACTTCCTTTTCGGGATAGGTGTATAAAAAAGTCCGAGAGGTTGATAGGGCATGAGCCAGCAAGACTTCGGCATCGAGTCTTGCCGTGGGGCTTTTGGATTTGAGGGTCTGGTGTCCATGTTTGAGTGTTTGTTTGATATCAGTCATGGCGCCCTAATTCAGCAAGCATTTCGGCGTGGTTTTCACGCTTTAAGGCGTCAATGATCATCGTCAAATCGCCTTCCATGACATCATTTAACTGATAGATGGTGAGGTTGATTCGGTGATCCGTCAAACGGCCTTGAGGAAAATTATAAGTTCTGATGCGTTCTGATCGATCGCCTGATCCTACTTGTAATTTTCGTGTTTGAGCTTGTTCTTGTCGTTGCTTGCTTTGTTCGGCATCCAGCAGTCTTGTCTTTAATAGAGACATCGCTTTGGCACGATTTTTATGTTGAGAACGTTCGTCTTGGCACTCCACCACAACGCCCGTGGGGAGGTGAGTGATGCGGATGGCTGAGTCGGTTTTGTTCACATGTTGTCCGCCTGCACCTGATGAACGGTAGGTGTCAATTCTCAGATCGTCACTGTTGATTTGGATATCATCGATGTCCTCAACTTCGGGCATGATGGCAATGGTACATGCTGAGGTGTGAACTCGGCCTTGAGATTCGGTTTCTGGAACGCGTTGGACACGGTGGGTTCCTGATTCAAATTTTAACTGGGCATAGACGCCATGCCCACTGATTCTAGCAATGATTTCTTTGAAGCCGCCATGCTCTCCGTGACTCGCGCTGATGATCTCGACAAGCCATCCTTGGGTTTCAGCATAACGGCTGTACATGCGAAACAAATCCCCTGCAAAAATGGCGGCTTCATCACCACCAGTGCCGGCACGGACTTCTAAATAAATATTGCGTTCATCATCAGGATCTTTGGGGATTAAATGCCATTGTAATGCGTCGTCAAGGGCAATGATGTGGCTTTTGGCCTCATCGATTTCAATGGAGGCCATCTCGCGAAGTTCTTGATCCTCACCTGCGATGATTTCTTGTAGAGATGACTCGTTTTGAACTGCTTTTAAGTATTGCTCATAACAGGAGACGATGGGTTCAAGTTGAGCATATTCTTTGGAAAGGGATCTGAATTGGTTTTGATCGGAAATGACCGAGGCTTCCGAGAGTAGGTGTCCAATGTCTTGGAATCGCTCAAGCATTTGCTCGAGTTTTGTTTCAAGTGATTTTTTCATAGGGGGAATGCTCTAACAAGAACTGTGCAAAATCAAGTAATTCCTCTCGATTATTGCGAGCGGCTCGTTTCAATCCGATGGTTGGGGTGTGTGTGAGTTTGTTGAGCAAGCGTTCTCCAAATTCTTCTAAGACGTTGTATTGGCAATGTCCCGCCGAGAGTTTTTGCATGGCGCGTTGTATTTCGCTTTGGGCTAGTACCTTCATTTGGCGGCGATAGTCACAAATCACATCTCGAGCTTTCAGTGAGCGATGCCATCGAATGTAGTTGTCTAATTCGAGCTCTATCATTCCCTCAGCTTGCTCTGCGGCTTGGCGCCTTTTATTCATACCTAAGGCGGTTACTTTTTGAAGATCATCAATGTTGTAGAGATGAACACCTTCTATTTCGGATACATTGGGTTCAATATCTCGTGGGACCGCGAGATCTAGAAAAAACATTTGAGCCATATTACGCTGACTCAAAGCCTGTTCGACCATCCCTTTGTTGATGAACGGAAGAGGGCAGGACGTGGCTGAGATGATGACATCAGCTTGGGATAGGCCCTGAGGAATATCACCGATGGTGAGGGCACGGGCTGAAAACTGATGCGCAAGCGATTGTGCGTTGTCATGGGAGCGACTGGCAATCAGGAATTGGTGCACGCCTTCTTTGGCTAAGTATTTTGCGACAAGAGAGGCTGTTTCTCCGGAACCGATGATGAAGACTTTTAAGGCGCTGAAGTCGGGGAAAATTTGTCCAACGAGTCGAACGGCAGCAAAGGCTATGGAGATAGGATTATTGCCAATGCCACTTTGATGTCTGATGCGTTTTGTTGCGGAAAATACATATTGAAACACCGATTTTAAGTTGTTTTTTAGAGTGCCCAAACGACATCCCTGAAGGTAGGCTTGTTTCATCTGACCCAAAATTTGGGGTTCGCCGAGCATCATAGAATCAAGGCCACTGGCCACACGTAAGGTATGACGTACCCCAGAGTCTCCTTGATGCATGTAGAAATAAGGGCTTAAGTCTTCAGTGGAGAGATGATGGACATGGGCCAACCATGGCGCAAGATGCGAGGGATCTTCTGTGTCGCAATAAATTTCAGTGCGATTGCAAGTGGACAAAATAGTCGCTTCATGGACCTCGGGTAAGGCCATTAATTGATAAAGTCGAGAATCTTGCTTCGCTTCTTGGGGCGCTACTTTTTCGCGAACCGAAAGGGGAGCTGTTTTGTGATTGAGTCCGCAGGCGACAAATACCATAAAATAACAGTCAGTTGTGATGAGGATGCTGGATTGTAATCGATTGGAGTCCAAAATTGTAGATCTATAGCGGTTAAAGTCCAAACACTTTCTGCCGCTACAGTGAGTAGGGATTCCTGAGGAGTTCATGATGGATATTATTTTTCAAGGTAGACATGATGGGGATGAGGCCCTGGAAAGCTTACAAAGCGTTGTTCGTTTGTTTCAAGAGCGTTATAAGATTGGTCATTTTCGTGAAATGCATTTGTCTGTGACCTTGGTTGATGACCAAGGAGAAGATGTAGAATTGATAGATAGTGATACCCAAGAGGTGTATAGAATTTTTGAGGTCTATCGACAAGGACTTCCTGAGACCCGTGCGGAAGGGCGACCACGATTGAAATTAGTGATTGATAATTCCCGTTCCTAAAATGGACAATACTTTCATTAGGTTCGTTTACGGCCCCTTATAGAGTAAGATAAAATAACGGGAGTTCGTCTTAACGACGGAAGGAGGGGTTTGAAAATGGCATCACCAAGCGCAACGGAATTGGCATTACGGGCAGCGGTCAATATGAATTCTCGGGATCTGTCTTCGGCCGGGGATCATGGAGAGTCTATTTCAGGTACAGCAATACAGCGGGCGGGGGGGTTATTATCAGCGGGTAAAATGGGATCTTCCCTAACGCCGGGTCTTAGTAGTTTAGAAACTGAAGCGATCATGGGCGCTGTGGCTGTTGTGGGCCTTGCCTATACTGCGGTTGTTCATGTGATGGGGGTACGAGATGACGTTCGTGCGACTTACGACAGAGAACGTGAATCGGGTATTGCGACCTTTGATATCCCGAGAAATAGAGAAGAAAAGAAATTAACGAAAGAAGTGAAAGTGATCAAAGGCATCCTTGATTTGGCATTGAGACGTTCATCTTTTGCAACCTATCTTGGGGTTCATAGTTCCGTTCTTCCTACCAGTCAGGAGGATACTTTTTATTCAGTATTGCCTTTCTATCGCATGAGTGAGTCGTTGAATCAACCCCTCGCTAGCACCAGAGCTATTGACAGACAGAGGACAGCTATTGGATTGTTTTTAAAATCGGCGCTTCCCGATGCGATTGCTGAAATTGATATGAGTTTTCAGAAAGACAATGAGCTCAAATCTTTTTTTCAGGCGGGCTTTCAGAGAAAAAATTATTTAAATGATAGGCGTGCTCCGCGTTTTGTCATGGTCATGTTGGCTAATTTGTTATGGAATCTACAACACCCTGTAGATCTTGAAACGGGATTTCCACTTGAGTTGAATCACTGTATCAGCTTGTGCCGAGATGTTGAGGCTTTTTTAAATCAACTCCTCGATCCATCCTCACCACCTTATCTAGAAAACATCGATAATCATGAAAATGAGATCATGTGCTTCGTGAGAAAACTTGAAATTTATACAAAAACATTAAAAGCGGCTTATGTTGAGGAACAGCTGAATGAACTCAATTTTGGGGAAATTGCGGATTGTGCCCATCGAGCGCTCAGAATCATGGATCAAAGTTTGTTTAAACTTATCTTCACCGTGGACAATCCCCTGACTCAAAAGCAAGAGCCAGATGGGAGGGCTGCGGAAACGATGGCGGATACCATCAGCTATTTGAATCTGTTGCTCCGGGAAAATCCTGAGTTGGTGAACGCCCTGACGCTTGTCCCCACTTGGATGGAACAGCCTCCTGGCATGAATATTCCGCCACAGACAACCCTTGATGTGTTGATTCTTTTTTCTCATCTGTCTTGTCAGGAGCGAGATAACTATCTCTCTAAATTCGAGGATAGCTGCATTTCGACTGAGATACAGTTTGTCAATGCGTTGAGAAAATTTGATAAAAAATTTATAAAACCCATTAAGGCGGTCAGTAAAAAAGAGCTGAATGCAACGCCGACCGGTTCTAAGCATGAGGCTGTTGGTCGGCTAACAGCACAACGACTTGTGCCTCTGATCACCTTGGTGGTTGAAGATTATAAGCTTGATGTGGATACCCCTTTAACTTATTTACGCGCCAAAAAATCGCTTGAAAATTCTAGCCTTCCTAAATTCATCAGTGGCAAACAGCAAGCGGTGGCCATCAACCAATCAGCTATGACGGGAGCTGGGTATTATCAATGGGCCTTAGCTCCCTTTACGGGTGGGGCTACCGAGTTGGATGATTTGCCAAAATATCAATATCGCATGACGCAAGTCACGAAGCTCATCGATAGTGTGGGTGAGTTGGTTCAAAATTACCGTAGTTTTCTACTTCAAAAAAGCTTTCAAAATTTTTTAAAGGAATGTTTAAAACGGGTAAAAGAGGAAATTCAAGCCTTGGAAAAACGTATCGCTGATACCGATTTGTCTCTCGAGCACAATGAGCGCATCAGTAAGAGTTTAAAAAGCACATTATTTCCGATGACCGCCGAATTGGAAGGCAGTTTGTCGGCCTTTGCACTAGCTACCGCTAATTTTGAGCATGTGGTCAGTGCACCTGATTTTACCGATCAACAAAAACAACTTTTAAGCTCAAAAGTGGAAACGATTTCTTCGCAATTTTCCATGTTGTTTGGTGCGGATAGTGGCCTTTCGCATTTGGTTGATTCTCCTCAGATGGTTCCGATAACCACCGAGGCTTCAACCCCAACAGAGGCAAGGCCTCATCAACCTGAACCTAGATTGACCCCCCATCTTTCAAAGGATGTGGGTCCGGGGCAGGTGATTGCTTTGAGAGGACTGATCCAGGGATGTTTTAATGCCTTGTCTCCTCAAAGTAAGTATGGCCACAAAGGGCTATTGTTACGGGAATTGCTAGGGTTGATTGGCGGTCAGGTGCATTTCACAGAAACTCAAATCTGTGAAGTTTTGATGGAGCTTATCCGCGTGACGGCCAGTTCTCGTGGGACCTGGTTTTTTCAAGCAGCTTATGGCCAAACACGTTCAGCTAAGGCATTGATGACGGCTGTGAAAGATAGAGAACTCAATGAGATGCTTCCTGTGGCTCGCATCCTTTTCGACGATCCTCAGGTGAATGTGATGCAATTGACTGAGGAGAAAATTCATCGTCGGATCATGATGTTACACGATGCCAATCGACAATGGCAGGAGCCCTCAGAATGCATGCGAGTTAATTATGCTTGTTAAGGCTTTGGCAGTGCCACAAATAGTGTGCCTGAGTGATTGAGATCATTTGCTTCAGAACCCGCTTGGTTCCCCTCACCCTTATAGCAGTCAACATGAGCCCCAACAATGGCGCCACCTGTGTCTTGGGCCACACACCATGAAGTCGCTTTTTTACAATGATAGATAAAATTCATTCCAACAGGGATGACTCTATGATCTGATGCGCATGAAGCATGAGGTGTCAAAGAGATATTTTCTGAGCCATAAGGCCCCCCGTCTTCTTTAGCAAAAAATACAAAGCTTTGATCGCGAGCCCGCAAGTCGGTGGCTTTATCTCGATTCAGGGGGTTATCGAGATATTGGCGAATGCGCTTTTCTGAGGCAGCGCTTAGCTTGATGTTTTGAGACACGTTACATCGCAACTTTGCTTCATCATGGCATTTAGGGTCTTTAGAACACCGTTCCATGGCGTCAATATTGCCACCACAGGTTGGGTCTTGTGCACATTGGATGATGCGGCCAAGCATGGTGCGCGGTCTCCCATTGGCGCCATCGTAATTGATATGAAATAACTTGCCATCAAGAAGTAGTGAACCGGAACCTTGTAGCATTAAAAAAGCCGGATCATTGGGATCTTTCACATAGCCAATGATATATTTTTGAGGTAAAGCGCCATGATCAATTTCGTTTCGATCAGGTGCAACAGAATAGGTGCCATTGGTTTGTTTTAGGCAAAATCCACGCACCATTTTGGTCAGCGGATCAACGCCGCAAAGGGGCGCTTTCAAATGATGTTTTTTGCTTTCTGAAACGACGCTGACAACACCTGGGTTACTATAGATAGGATATAAAAATGCGCCACCACGTTTGCTGCGAGCTTCCAATGCGGCTGGCGCATAGTAAGCTGTAAATTGAAAGGCTCCTTTTTTGTATCCTGCATGATTTTCAGGCCAGCCATCACTTTGATACCAGTCAAATTCAGATTTGATGTTTGCTAAATAGGTTTGAAAATTGCCATTGGCTGCTTTTGCAAGCGCGAGCATTTTATTATTGGTATCAAGACACCATTCTTGACGCTTGTATTTATGACCCGCAAGCGTCACCGTTTGAAATTCAGCATGGTTTTTTTTGCAATTTTCAATTTGATGATTCAATGCATTGATCACTTCATGCATATTGCCCAACGGGTTATCTAAGGGGAGTTCTGATGCTGAAATTTTATGAAATTTAAAGGGCAACACACCAGGCTCTTTGGCCGCCATTTTTTGTCGAGTGGTTAAGTCCGCGAGCCTTCTAATATCTAAACAGCGCTGGATTGAATCATCAGGCAGGGCTGCTTGAGTGATAAGGCTAAAAGATATTAAGATCATGATGAAAGTTGATTTAAACATAGGGCGCGGCTTGTTTGGAAGTCCAATGGATATTGCACACAGTATCACGTAATGGGAGTTTGGACAAAACTGCATGAAAAAAGACGCATGCCATTCTGTCCAAACTTCAGGTCTATTTCGCTCCCGATCCTAAAGGATGATGAGGTTTTTCTTCCACCTCCTCTGCCATGTATCTCTTTAATCGTGATTTCAAATCCTTCGTGTTTTTGCTTTTCTCGCTCTCATCAGAGCCCTCTTTTTTTGCAAGTGCCTCTGCTTTCAAGCCTCTGACGAGGGCTTTTGAAAATTTCATGAGATGTCTAAAGGTCGGTTCTGGTTTTTTATGGTGTTTGTTTGCATATCTGACTTGCTGTTGAAAAGATGAGACCAGATCTGGCACATATGCTTCAGGAACGCCTATAGAGATGAGGATGGACTGCATGTCTTTAACCGGATAAGGTGGGATGATTTCAGTGATCATGCGTCGACTTTGGGCGGTACTTGGTGCGCGGCGTCCGGCCATGGTGATGGGATTTTGGGTCCCGACGACCATGAATCCTGTGTTTTTTGGACGTTTCCCTTCAGGCGTTCTACCCATCAACAAGTCGTTCAGTAGAGCCTCCATCATGGGTGAGCTGTTGATTTCATCGATGACGACAATGGCTCCCTCATCAAAAGCTTTTCGTAACAAAAGCTCTTTTTTGGCGGGTGAAAAGCTTGGAGGCAAGCGATAGAACATTTTTTCACCTGGTGTTGCAGGTTTGTCATCTGAGTTTTCTTCTTCGGTTGGCGGGGTATAGAGCTCAATCGAATGGATATCGCCTTCCTTGTAATTTCTCACCGTCAGCAGATAGGTGACCAGCTCACTTTTTCCACATCCAGGCTCTCCTTCATAAATGATGCCACCTAATCCGCCATAACGTTGTTCTGGATTATTGATCCCCTCATGGCGAATTTCTCGTAAATTGAGTAGACGGTTGAGCAGAAAGATGGTGTGAGTCCGTGATTGGGTCATCAAAAAGTCATCAGATAGTCCGGCATCAACAGTCATGGGTATGAATGTGGACTTAAATTCACGTTGATAAGCGCCTCGATGCTTCAAGGGTACGAGTGATTGGGTTAAATGGTACGCAAAATAGCGAACGACATCCTCTGCACTATGCCCATCTAATGGCGCTTGACTGACATAAGAGATGGTCAACAGTGCAATCATCTGTAATTCGCGAGGCGAGATGAGCACGTCTTTGTCTGACCATCCACATAAGGTTCGATATACTTTTAAAATATATTGACTCAATTGAGGGCCATCTGCTTCTAAAATGGTATTTTGAAAGATGGGTTTTAACATGGTTTCATAAATGACATTGCTTGGAAGGGGCCGAAACTCAACTTCATTTTCGGGACGCTTGAAGAAAGCTGCGGCACGGCGTTCCCCTTTGTAATGTAAGGGGTTTCCGGCAAAAATGACTTTGTGCTCGTCAGTGAGTTCGAGGTATTCACCATTGCATAAGATGCCTGGTGGTTTTGAATATAACCCTTCGAACATGGTCCAATCGCTGGCCTTTAAATTAGCCTCATCGATGAACAATATTTTGCGTTTTCCTCGTGTCCTGTCGCGTGCCCAAGCCAGAATTTTCGATTCACCCATGTGGAGACTGTGTGTGGCGGAAGGAAGTTCTTTGGTCACGAAGGTGGTCTTGCCGCCGCCTGAAAACCCTGTTAAATAGACGTAAGGCTCTCCTCGATCAAAAATCTGGGATACCGCTAGTCGACGCCCCTCTGTGAAGACGTTCACAACCTCCAATCGCTCCGCGTCAGAGACAATGAGTTCCCCTGGATCGTTCGAACGCCCCTCAGAATAGGGTGGAAGGTCTTTCAAGCGCCAGCGGGTTTCAAGAACGTTCAAAGGATCTTTGATGGATTCGATGACCTCTGCATCTGCAACGCCCAGATCATCTTGCAAGGCATTACTTTTCTCTAAATCACTGACTTGATGCGAATGAATGGGCATGTATGAAAAGTTTGAAACATCCTTGCCGACCAGCATCAATGGGCAGGATAAGGATCTCTGGTGTAAGAAAGGCGCCAATTCATTGGCCAAGGAGGGGGTGAATCGTCCTTTTAGAATGACCGGTCGTCCTTCTTCCAAAGCCTTAGATAAAGCACATATTTTTTGTTTAAACTGAAGTCGGATGGGTTTGTCCTTTTCATTGTGGAGATCTGCCGAAAGCCTTTCTATCAAATCGGAAGCATGACATTCAGACACATCGATGATGATGGCTAGAGGGAGTTTTTTTGAGAGTTGTGCCACGGTGGTGTCAACATCTGAGCTTTGAATGATGGTGGCTTTTGGCAAAATGTCGACGTCGCGATCCCAAGGTTCGAGTGGACATGGCAAGGGCTCTGGCCACGCCGGATCATGCAACGCTTGAGGGAGTAACACCCCTGGTGCAACAGCGACGGAGAGTGTCACGGGAGGTGTTTGTTGTTTGCATGCGGTCAGTAGCATGGCCCATTCGGAGTCGGAAAGGGTCTTGGTGATATACACAGGCAATATAGGAGGCGTCTTATGGCTTGCGATTTGAATGAAACTCTGTTGATAAAACAGTCGCCCCTCGGCATCCACCGAGCATCGATGAAAAAATGGTACAAGGGTTGCAGGGTTCAGCACCTCATGGGATGGGGTGCAAGCCCTATCTCTCCGAAAATGAAGGCTCAGTTGATCCCAGGGATAGGGATCATCCTGTCGTATCAACGTTATTCCTTCAATGGAGATGGTTTGTCCTGCATGGGTGATTGTTTTTCGAAGTTGAGCTTCGCGCCAAAAACGCACAAACTCTTGATTTTCCCATAATCCGTGTTGAATGGTTATCGTCTTTGAGCCAGTGCTCATGGCTTTTTGTAGAGCACCCTCCTCAAAACGCCAAGCGTCGCCATTTGGCATCCATCGGCCCAAGAGGCGAGCCTCCCAGTCAAAGGCGTGGAACAGATCGATGTGGACGGAATCAGGGGCAATTGTCGTGTTTATGGGTTCCTCTAGGAGATATTCTGTGATCGGTGACGATTCAACTTTGTCGAATCGTGAATAAAAATCACTGCCTGGAAGGGAGGTGTTTGTGATGATGTTTTGTAGGCCAATGAGGGTCATTTCTTTGGGCACCTCAGTGCCATCCACTTTACGAAGATCATCTAAAAGGGCATTGAAAGTCACCAAATCTTCAGGTTTAAAATGGCTAAAATTGACGATCAATAGGCCGTGTTGATTGAGTGGATTGCTTAGAAAATCATACAATGGGCCACCGGGGCCTTTGGTGAGGACCCCCAAGTTTGAGTCGCCTTGACGTTTGATGAAGGGGGCGGAACATCGACAATCATCGGGACCGTTGATGTAAAAGACCGGTCGATGGGTATGCAAAGCGTGTTTTTCCAAAGCCAAGTGTAAGGCATCGGTGATCTCTGTACCCTTACATTCAATCAGGCGTTTCTTGACAAGACCATTCAAGCATTGTTGACAATACTCTAGCTGGGTGAGCGGCGGTGTGGGTCTTTCCCAGGTTTGAAACGCTTCTTCAAAATACTCGCGGTCTTTGGGGTGGCATGCTGCATACTTTAGACGTGGTGGACGAGCCACGGTCGATTCGGAGGGTGGCAACGGTTTATGGGGCTCGTGAATCGTCAGATTGGCTGCATATCCTCCCAAATCCAGAGGAAACCAAATGTCATCGTCAAATACTTCAACATAGGAGTGACAGACGTTGTTGATGATTCGAGTGGTCAGTTCGGGATGCGTGGCTTTGAGTGCCAAAGCGCGGTGTCGGCAGGCACCCACTCTTTTGGCCATGATTTGATTGAGATATTCTTGGCCTGAATAGTGGATGTCTTTGTCGCCATCTAAGGCGCCTTCCCCAAAAGTTCTGAACTCATCGGCTAATCTTCTGAGTTCGTCAGGCACTGGTGGTCTATGAGTGGGAACATAAAGGGTAAAGTCTATATCAACCTTTTGTGCGTTAAGCATTCGAACGTAATACAAATTCTCGAGTGTAGAATAGCTGATTTCAACAGCCGCATCTTCTGGCTTTGTGTGATAGCGAAGGATGCTCTCATGAGGCGAAAGCGAGCATAGGGGTTGCCAGTTTTTGGTGGGTTTGAGCGATTGTATTCCTAAATACAAAGTTCCTTCTGAGGCGGTTGGGATATACTCTTCCGGAAATTTGGGGATATCACAGCTGACAAGATGTGATAAATCCGCCCTTTTTTTTAGAAAAAAGGCTTGATGGATGGCGCATTTGTTCGGATTGAGTGTGACCGTTTGAAATACGTCTTGACGGTATAGGCGGGGATCTGGGGGTGATATGTCGCGTTGAAATGGATAGAAAACACGGGTCATCTCATATTTAAGATCTGGATTTAAAGTGGTGTCAGCATCGAGGGGTTGGCCTGAGGGGCGTCTTACCTCATCATCGTCGGGATAGCTCATCTTCCAAATGAGCTCAGGATTGAGTGATGGGGCAGCAGCTAGGAATCTTTTGATATTTTCATCAGAGAGACCTCCTGGGGAAAATGTCATCTGAGTCAGATAGGGTAAACTGCCTGGCTCCAGGGACAATATGGCATCATTCGTGAGAGTAAATCTCCATAGATTAAGCGTTGTAAGTCTGGGCGTTGATTTTAAAGCGTCAACCAATGCGTCCCCGCTTAATCTAGATTCATTCAAAGTTAGTTGTTGTAGGTGGGGTAAGGGATTAGGGAAGCAGTTCGAAGTAAGGGTTAGTTCGGCGAGGTTTAAATAAGTGAGATTTGGCGCAGCCTTTATCAGAAAGTTGATCTCTTCAAAGCCCCAGCCAGAGCTGACTAAAAATAGTTCTTGAAGTTCTGATAATATTGGGAATGGTTCCACGGGGAGGCTCAGGCGCATCCTCACTCCGTTTAAATCCAGTTTTGTAAGGTTAGGAGCAGCTTTGAGGAACTGAATGAGGTCTTTCAAGGTAAGTTGTTTAGAGAGCGCTAAATTTAAAGTTTCAAGTTGGCTAAGAGAATTTTTTTCCAATAACAAAGGCTCGCCAGAGAATCCAGTCAAATTTAAATTTAGGGCTTTGAGATTAGGGGATGCTTCTAATAGATTTTTCAGATCCAGAAAGTCTACTATGGTGTTGTTGCCTGATAAATCAAGTCTTACAAGACTTGTCAGAACGCCTGGATTGATATTTAGGGCCCGTGTGCTTGGGGAGAAATTTAAATCTAGTTCTTCTAGAGACGTTGCGGACGTCAGCCATGTGGTCAAAATATCAGAAGGGATGCACATTGCAGTTAAAGTAAGTTTTATCAGATGAGAAGAATCTATTTTAGACCAATCAAGGTTCCAAGAAACCCTCTGACAGTAGTGCAAATTAAGGATCTGGAGTGTAGAGGTTGCCTTTAGAAAATCGCTTAATAAGGTATCATCGATGTCGCTGCATTTGAGATCCAGAGATGTCAGATGGTGTAGTTTTTTCTCCGAAAGACGCAAGGGGGTTTTCGAAAAATGAGCAGATGGTAAAGAGATTTCTTTGAGTTCATGGGTCGCCTCAATGAAATTGGCCAGTAAAATCGGGGAGATTGAGCTGTCATTTAAAACCAGAGATTCAAATGCTCGCAAGCTGTCAGAAGGCAAGTTCAGTTCGCCGTGACAGAAGTCGAAGCCTTCACTGTTCAGTGATTGAAGATGGTTTGCTGTCAACACCAAGATCTTTTGTAAATCCTCCATAGAGTGCTTTAAAGAAGAGTCGGTTTTGATGGTCAGATTTTCGATGGTCTCTGTAGCGCTCTCGAGTAAGGGGATGCCTGCGAAGTTCAACAGATGGGCCTTCTGGGACTCGAATTCTGAGAAGATTAGGGCATGGTAATCCGGGGGTAGTTCTATAAGTTCAGGAAAAGCGGAACGAAGGCGTTGTCTTTCCGTATTGGCTTGCCAGGAATAGATATCTGGTAACCATTGGATGGGTTCGGTATGTAAGGCTTGGGTCCATCGAATGATTGTCTCCACGTGCTCAGAAAAAAATGCTGCCAAATATTGGAGTCTCAAAATAGGATGACAGGGTGACTCATCGTGGTTCAGTAATTGATTGATTCTGCAATGATCCAGCACCAGCATTTGCTGTGCGGATATCTTATGCAGACTGGCAAGGTGAGCTATTGTTTCTGGGCTTTCGGGTAAGTTCATCATGAGATGCCAATTATTTATATCAAATATCTCTTCGATATCCTTGATGAGATCTTTTGTGAGTAATTTCAAATGGTCCTGTTGCCACAAATAAACCTCAAATCCTGCTTCGATAAGCGCTTTTACTTCTCGTTTAAACGCCGATTTTTTTTTATCAGACCAACGAAAGATTGACCAGTCTGGACCTAGAATGATGGTTTTTTTTGCCAGCGTTGCTGGAGGGGACGCGCACTCCCAAAAATCAGAGTGACCATTCAAACATCGTTGAATATCGGGGCAGCCGGTGACACCTACTTGATGGTGCTTTCCGCTCTGTGTTAATTCATAGTAAAAATAGTCAGGGTAAGGCATGGCTTGGTCCTTTTGTGGGTTGATGCTTTATATTATAGCTGAAAATTGACTGATCGGTTGGCGCTCCCTCGATTGTTGGAGCAAAATTGTTGGAGCAAAATAGAACAAAAATGCAATTGTGTACTATAATACGATGTAAGCAACATTTGGTTATTTCTGGTTCTTCTGAGCTTGGAGTTGATTTTGCAACTGGAAAGAGTACTACTGCCGAGTCCTTTAAACTCGCTCAATAAAGGGGGCGGCACTAGTCCTCCGTCACTTAGCAGCCGCTCCTAATCGAGGTCGCTTTACTGCAGCAGGGCGATCAGAAGAACTGGTGTCTGTTGGTTCCCCACCGCCCGCAGCTGCTCCAGGGCCTGTTTGCAAATCTGCAAAGAACATGATTTTTTCGCGACAACCCGAGCCTGGGCCTAAATGCTCACCAGCTTCTTTCGAATCATCAGCACCTAGTACCGTTGAGGCGCAGTCAAGTAAAGCTCGAAAGGCCCTCTTTCCAACTATGGCAGAAGAATCTACGGCAGCAGACGAGCTGAAAGGAAGGGGGCCGATGCTCATCGCGAGGACTTCTGCGATTCCAGATCAGCTTCATAATTGCATGAATCGGCGAACTGGTTTCCTCTGAGGTGAGACGCTCCAAGGGAACTAATGTTTTGGTCACGGTGCCATCCTGAAGATGCTTTTGAAATTTAAGGTTGGTTTTTTGTGCCAGCTGTGTGAGGGTATCTGGTGTTAGCGTTTCTATGCCAACTCTAACCAACTTACTTGCACTTTACAAGATCATCAACGATTCCCGCTAGAACCAATTAATCTCCACTCCCGGCATTTGATGGGCTATTTTTATCATTCCAGGCACTACCACGCTAAATTTCATGATTTAAAGACATGGGTTTTCGTGCTTATTTAAAGCATATTTACTTTTTTA
>JAPLRK010000040.1 GCA_026399195.1 Legionellales bacterium | reverse complement strand
TTGTAATGCGAGACTATTCATTCCAACGTTATATTACATTTTCTTTTGAGTGTCCCGTGTTATTTTTATTATTTTAGATTTTAGTGAAAAGTCACGAAATTGTTGGTGGTTGTCAATAACGGGGTTGACCGAATACTTACGCTCTGGACACCCTATTATGCTGATTTTTTACAAAAATCTATTACAGCAACCATCAAAAATAAAGATCCTATCCAGCAGTCTTTATGTTATGGCAATGATCACTTCAGTGCCTTGTTAGCAGCGCTTGAAAGAACGGATCAAGCCATCACCTCCATTAGAACTCAAATAACCGAGGCGCCTAAAACAAAAATTGAAACAATCAAAATAAAAAGAGAGCTGTTGGCTGATTTGCTTGTTGTCACCGAATACATGAAAAAAGAAGATCAAGTCGAGTACAGCATATTAAAAGCAGAATTCAATGCTGTGATTGGCTCTCAACGTATAAGGCCCAAACGAGAAGCAGAACAAGTCCGAGCAAGACCAACTGAGGAGAAGCAAATCGTGCCTAGAACATTTAAAGTCGCTGAAATGAGTGTTGCAATGAAGGTAAAGGATATATTAGAGGGCACAACGCTCTTGGGAGATGCCTTAACCATTCCCAAAAAGAGGACCTCTTGTGAAGCTTTTCAAGGGGAAATTCATGAAAGCGTTTTGTTACCTTGGGAGGAAGCTGCGTCGAGAAGGGATCTTCTTTCAGTGGTCTTTTTTGGCTACCAGCCTCAAGATGTACGAAATTTACGTCGTTACCAATCACGTCTTAATCAAGTATTGGACATCATCCATAAAGAACTCTCCCCTTTACGAGCAGCCCGACATCCAAGTTTTGTTGTGCAAAATGACTTCATCAATGAATTCCTCTTAAAAACGCTCTTTGACATGACCGTTGATATGCCTTGGCATGATGCCGCCGTTAAATTACATAAAAAAAGATCAAACGAGCTCGCAAAAGAAAGTTTAAGCAAATTCGAGTTCAGTGGCGACATGCTTACTGTAACCTGCCCTAGAACGCTTACAATAGATGCCCAGGAATGCCATCGAAGAGCGGAGGCTAGATCTGAAGAAATGAGGGTTGAGCTTACAGAGGAAAGGGTTAGGGCGAAAAAGGCGGAACAAGAGGTAGAAAAGGCGAAACAAGAGGCAGAAAAGGCGAAACAAGAGGCAAAAATAGCTAGAATGGAAGCGGCCGGGGCTAAGAAGAGAACAGGTGAGGCAGAAAAAAATGAGAAAATTGCCAGAGCAGAAACGACGGCCATCAGAGATAGTCTGAATAAAATTGTTAAGTTAACTGTTGAAAACTCTGGGCCAGCACCACAGCCTGCGCCCACTGCAGCCCCGAAGACAGCACCAGCCCCAGAAGCACGGCCAGCAGCACCGGCTGCAGCAGCACGTCCTGAAACGGCTAAAGCATCGGCTGGCGAAACAATCGCATCGAGTCTAAAGAGTAAAGCAGAAAACGCAAGCACTAAGCTTCATCGGTTCTCTAGTAGCATGAAGGAAGGGGGGGGAAACCATGCATCGACTCTTCTCAAGAGGGAAAGAAACAACATCTACAGTAGGCGCGGCTGGTAGAGCTCACACTACAGCCTCAAGCAAATGAATTGATTAGGAGTTTTTTATGAAATTTATCAATTTAAACCATCATGATCTTGAACATTATGATTATCATTGGATATTGGGGTTACGTTACCATACCAAGCCCCCCATCCCTAATTTGCTGACCCTTCTTGATGCGCGATTGAAACAAAAAACCGGTATTCATGATTTGGAGACACAACAAACGCGTCTTCTGCAACGTCCTTTTTTGATACGGTTTTTTTATCAATTGTTTAACATCGATGACTTTGCTTTCAATACCTATCTGCTTGCTACCTATCATGTATGTCAGTCAACTCAGAAAGACGTCAAACATTCAATGCCAAAAGTAGAGCATCAGACAACAAAACCTGCTGATGTCCACTTAGAGGAAACATTGGATCCGACAACAAGCAGTCCTCATTCAAAGGATCAGGGCATGCCCCTCGCTCACGACAGCACCATCGAGCCAGAAAACGTAACCACGCCCCCCCCAGCCTCATCGCCGACAAATAACGCACCTTCCACTCATGTATTTATGGTGAACTCACACCTGTTGTTGGACTTGGTCACCATCGGATTAAGAAGCTCTGTGGGGGACACCTTAACATGGGCTAGAGTCAAACAGGCCTTTCGTGCCAAAGTTCTGTTGGTTCATCCTGACAAACCAAAGGGTAATGCAGAAGATTTTCATCAATTGTTATATGCCTTCGATCATCTGAAAGCTCTGTTGTTCAATGAACACGATGACCAGGGTAATTTTAAAGATTTAAACGGGCAGTGGACCAGTTATTTTGAAGATTCCATAAAAAGAAGGGAACAAGAGCTTATAATCGCAGAAAGAGACTTGGAAGCATTAAAACAAAGCAGCATTCGGTTGGCTATAAAAACCAAAGCGCTGGTTATAGAAACCAAAGCGCTGGCTATAGAAACCAAAGCGCTGGCTGAAGAGAGGAAAGAGTTAAGCATCGCAGAAAAAAGGTTAGAGAAAGAAAGAGGACTCTCGCGTGAAGCGCGTCAAACGTTGCTTGTTACGCTGGAAAAACTTCGTCCGCTCTACAACAAGAGAATGGGCAGGGATCCATCAGAGCCATGGCCAGAAAAGTTTGGCATACCCATAGGGGCGTCTCATGTTCCAAATCCAGAATCTTCTGCTCTAGCGGAATCATCTCTACCAGAGCTTATTGTATCAGCTCGTCACATACAAAACTTCTTTTTTTCCACACTAGAGCAGCCAGCATCACCATCAACCGATAGTGAAGATGCTCCGCTCCCATACTCAAGGTCCCTATCCATCGATTAGGCCAATGGAGACTGCCCACTACGCAATAGTACCGAATTTTAGCGATGACGCAATTCTTAATTTGTCATTTCGAATTTATAGCATTCTACGGACTTAACCACGTGAACATCCTAAATCTAAAATTGGCCGTGGTCGAGTTGTGGCCACAAAAACACTAATTCGTGGTTTAAAACCAACTGAGATGCGTGCCCTATATAGCAAAAGAAATCTTATGGGGCATGAAGTATACCTTGCTGGAATGAGATTATTTGATGGTGAGCTACTAATTGTTGCGACCACTGAGAGCTCCGGCCTTGCAATCACAATATATACCTTGAGATGGGAAATTGAAACGCTTTTCTCATGCTTGAAAGGCAGGGGATTTAATTTTGAAGACACCCATATTAAAACAAGACAGAGACATACGCTTTACTTATGTATGTGTGCTGCGGCACACTGTCCAAACTCCAGTATCCTGTGCGCGGCCAAAAACACAAAATCAATTCCCCATAGCCCAGGAATCCATTATAATAAACACGTAGTCATCGTTCCCTACCCTTTTCCACTCTTAAAACCAAATGACTCCATCCTTAACCAACATAGGTTCCTAAGTCATGAAAGCATGGTCTTCTGAAAAAATTTCTGTGCTCGCACTTGTGATGCTCATCAGTGGCGCCATTGACAGTATTCGTAATTTGCCTGCAACGGCTATGTTTGGTTCTTCTTTGATTTTTTACTTCGTCTTTTCAGCCATTGTTTTTCTGATTCCAGTAGCCTTGGTCTCAGCCGAACTATCTTCCACATGGGCCGAAGAAGAAGGCGGAGTATATAGCTGGGTTCGGTCGGCCTTCGGCGATAGCTTTGCGTTTTTTACCATTTGGTTACAATGGATCAACACCATGGTCTGGTATCCCACCATCCTGTCGTTCATTGCAGGCACCCTTGCTTATTTGATAGATCCAGAACTCGCGCAGAATAAATTTTACTTAATCAGTGTCATTCTTGTCATCTTCTGGTCTCTCACTTGGTTAGGTCTATCAGGCTTAAGAGCATCTGCTAAATTTGTCAGCTTCTGCACCATCGCTGGCATGATTGTGCCCATGGCCCTCATCATCATTTTGGCACTCATTTGGTTTATCAAAGGCAACCCACTGGCTATTGATTTAAGCTGGAAGAACCTCATTCCATCACAAAAAGACCCTCAATCCTGGATCTCATTAACGGCCATCATGACCTCCTTTCTCGGCATGGAATTAGCCGCAGTGCATGTCAGAAACGTACATCATCCCCAGCGCAATTTTCCTCGTGCGATGTTTTTTTCTGTCATCCTCATCTTAAGCACCATGATTTTGGGCTCACTTGCCATAGCTGTCGTTTTACCTCATGAAGAGATAAGCCTAGTGCATGGCGTCATGCAGACATTCACCCGTTTTTTTCAAGCCTACCATCTCACAGCCCTCATGCCAGTCATCATCATTCTTCTGCTATTAGGCACTTTAGGCAGCATGGTCAATTGGATCATTTCACCCGCGAAAGGATTGCTTCTTGCCGCTGATAATGGATTTTTACCTCATTGGCTTTATCGCTTAAACCCTCATGGCATCCCCTCTAGAATTTTGATCATGCAAGCCATTCTCGTCACCCTGTTTTGCAGTGGTTTTCTACTGTTTCATTCGGTCAATGCCATTTATTGGTTATTTACAGCGTTGAGCACTGAGCTCTATATTATCATGTACGTTGTGATGTTTTTTGCAGCCATTCGTTTGAAAAAAAAATACGCAAACTTACCGAGGCCTTTTGCCATACCTGGAGGTCGTATCGGTTATTATTTAACCTGCATGTTGGGGCTAAGTGGTTGTATCATCGCCCTCATCGTAGGCTTTTTCCCACCTGAAAGCACCATGGACATAGGCGGACAAACCCACTTCCGCGTGATTTTCACAAGTGGCATCGTTTTGATGCTGATTCCGGCATTGATTCTTTATTTAAGAAAAAAATTGAGACAAAACAAATCCTAACTCAACAACTGCCGCACCGCCCGCAGATCTTCCACCGTATTAATATCCTGTAAGGGTTCAACACAGGCTTCTTCTACATGAATGGCATGACCCGCCCATAACACTCGAAGTTGCTCTAAACCCTCTAACCTTTCCAATTCACAAACAGGCCAAGTGACGATTTCTTGTAAAAAAGCAGCACGATAGGCGTAAATGCCAATATGCCAAAAAACAGATCCCAAAGACATGGAAGCATCACGTCTGGCGGGAATGGCACTTCTGGAAAAATAGAGAGCACGGTGATGAGCATCTCGAACGAGCTTCACTCGATTTGGATTCATGTATGTTTCTAGATCTGTCACTGGCGAACAAAGTGTCGCCATTGGGGCATCTGTCTTGGCTAAGGAGGCGGCGACTTGAGAGATCAAGGCCGGATCTATCAAAGGCTCATCGCCTTGCACATTCACTATGATCTCACGGGAAGTCCACCCTAGAAGGGCTGCGACTTCAGCAATTCGATCCGTTCCTGATTGATGAGAGATAGAAGTCATCATCACTGAGGCCCCAAAAGCGGTCGCTACGTCAAAAATAAGCTCACTATCTGTGGCAATCGTGACGGACTTAGGGTGCGCTTGCGAAGCTTGTCGATAGACTCGTTCTAGTACGGTCTGCCCCTTAAGATCCATCAACAGCTTCCCAGGTAACCGAGAGGATTGATAACGCGCTGGAATGATCACATGAAAACTCATAATTTATCCTTTTCCTCAAGCGTCAACACCCGAGCTTCTGATTCCAACATCACAGGGATCCCATCCCTCACAGGATAAGCTAGCCTATCAAAACGGCAAATCAATTCCCCATGTTTGTATAATAATTTCCCCTTACACAAAGGACAAACCAAAATACTCAATAATTTTTTATCCACCTGATTCTCCTTTGACCTGTGTGACTTGATTTCGAATATACTCAGGCCGTGCATCAAGCACATGGACCGCCTGGATATGCCCCTCTTGTACCAAATGAATCATGTCTCGAGCCGTTGGAAAAATAAGGCATTGCTTACCTATGGCGACACGGATCTCCGCCGGCATTTCTGCAACATACGGTTCAAACCCAACCCCCGCAAGACAAATGGACTTAGTCGTTGGCAATACCAGATCGGAGGCATTGCACACCCATTCATGAACCGAAAAAGAATCCCCCGTAAAATGCCCCCAATACACCTGATTCATCCGCGCATCCATCAAAGCCAATACATGACGCTCGCCTAAATCATGAGCAGCTCTTGCAATGGCCGACAGCGTACTCACAGGAAACAAAGGCAAATGATGCGCATAAGCCAACCCAATCGACACGCCACAGGCAATGCGTAACCCTGTGAAACTGCCAGGCCCTCGTCCAAAGACAATGCCGTCCAGTTGATTCAGCTCTACTTTGGCTAGGCGCAACACACGTGACACCATAGACAACAATTCTTGTGCGTGTTGGCGCGTATGACAAAGTTCCTCACAAAATAATTCGCCAAAAGCCGAAATCGCTACAGTAGCCCTGTCTGTTGATGTCTCAATTGCCAAGTATTTCATGCTAAAGCCAAATCATTAATAAACGTTAATACGGTTTGCTCGTCGCGTGTTTTTCTCATGTGAGGCAAACTTAAAAAAATGCGTTTTCCGTAATCTCTGCTCGTGAGTCTTGGATCAGCAATCATCAACACCCCTTTATCGCTTGCATCACGAATCAACCGACCAACCCCTTGCTTCAAGGCCAAAACTGCGTCGGGTAGCGATATTTCATCAAAACCCGATAACCCCTGAGCTTTTAAATGATTGAGCTTACCACGGACAATAGGATCTGCGGGACTTGCAAATGGGAGCTTATCTATAATGACACAAGACAAAGCATCTCCCTTAACATCCACCCCTTCCCAAAACGTCGCCGTTCCTAGAAGAACCGCATTGCCCATCTGTCGAAAACGCTCCAATAAAATCGGTTTCGCCTCATCCCCCTGAATCAGCAAAGGGTAGTTTAATTGATTGGTCAGCAAAAGAGCAACTTGTTTTAATGCCCGATGACTGGTAAACAGGAAAAAACACCGCCCACCACAAGCGTTGATCACAGGCTTTGCTCTCGCCAATAGGGCGTCATAATAATCCGGATGCTTAGGATCTGGCATTGATCGTGGCAAGTAGAGTAAGGCTTGTCGTTGAAAATCAAAAGGACTGGGAAGTAATAAGGTTGTAGCCATGGTTAGGCCCAAAGACTTGATAAAACAATCAAATGAATTTGCCAAAGTTAAAGTCGCCGAGGTTAAAATATACGCACATGATTGTCGAGACAATAAGCTTTTAAATGACTCAGCCACATCAACCGGTGTTGCATGAAAAACCAGATGTTGCTTAAATCGTTCAATCCAACAGATCCTCTGCATATCTCGTAAGGCGAATGAGGCAAGCTGCTCTGTTAATTCGCTAAACCGCTCGCTACAGCGAGCTAATCCCTTGTGCTCCTCGACTTCCGCTTCGACAAAACACTGTTTGATATCGTCACAAACTTGTCGGCATTCGGCCCATGCCTTCATAAATCGTGCATTTGAGGCAACCGTAACCCATGAAAATCTGTCTTCAACAGGCGGCAGCGACAACAGCAATTGATCCAAAACTGAATCTAGGCTAACACTTAATTTTTTCAACGGTTGATTCGCCAAATCAAGAATAGGCCATTCGTTGATGGTATCATCAAGCGCCAGCCGCAACTGACGCGTGCCTACCCGCTCCCCATGAAATTGAGCGGCAATATCTGCCAATTGATGGGCCTCATCAAACACCACCACATCGACACCCGGGAGTAATTCCCCAAACCCCTCTTCTTTTAAACGCGAATCTGCAAAAAACAAATGGTGGTTAATCACAACCAAGTCAGCTTCCAGGGCACGCTTTCGTGCTTTCACCAAAAAGCAGGTTTGATGATTTGGACAATCAGTCCCCAAACAATTATCAACGGTTGAGGTTACAAACGGCCATACGGGCGAATCTTCGCTGATTTCAGGCAACTCCCCACGTTCCCCGTCCTTCAGTTGGGCCAATTTATCACGTACATGCATGATCTGTGAGATGGTGGTGGGATTTTGCTGGTGATATTCCTCTGCATGTAATGCAATGCGATAACGACAAAGATAATTGCCACGACCCTTGAGATTTTGAACACGCGTTGGAAGTCCAAGGGCACGAACCAATTTAGGCACGTCTTTGTAAAAAAGCTGATCTTGTAAGGTTTTGGTTGCCGTTGAAATGAGGATTTTTTTGGCTTGTAACAAACAAGGGATCAAGTAGGCATATGTTTTACCAGTACCTGTGCCCGCTTCGACGACAAGCGTTGATTTATCGAGAATGGCTTCAGCGATAGATGTGGCCATTTGAATTTGTTCCGGGCGAGAAACGAATCCTTCAATGGCCGTGGCTAATCGTCCCTTATCCCCTAAAATACGCTGACATTGCAAAAGGATATGGGATGTATCGACGGTTACTTTTTCCACTCTTTTTCTAAGTAACGAAGTTTCCCTTCCACACCTTCCCAAGATTTGGCATCATCTGGCGCATCTTTTTTGATGGTGATGTTCGGCCATTGTTTGGAAAGCTCTTCATTGAGTGCAATATAAGGTCGTTGCTCGTCTGTCAAATCATCCTCAGACAAAATGGCATCCACAGGACATTCAGGCTCACACAACGCACAATCGATACATTCCTCGGGATGTATCACCAAGAAATTAGGTCCCTCATAGAAACAATCCACTGGACAGACTTCCACACAATCCATGTATTTGCATTTGATGCAACTCTCAGTCACGACAAAGGTCATATTTACCTCTTTTTAGGATCGGTAGCGAATTCTCATTTTACACAATCCTTAGCTTTTCTTCACCTTTACTTCGAGATCCCCATAAAAAGCTACCGCAAAAGGAATGTCAGACTTTGCCTCGGTCACCAAATTCCATTTAGAGAACCTAAATTGAATTTGAGTTGGTTTCTTCGTAATGATTTCTTTAGGAATCGTGAATTGAAAGTGACGATATTCATTCCTTGGAAGGGAGAGTTGAGTGACAAAATGATCATTGACCCAAACAGAAATAGTCTGTTGGGAGTTCTCTGAATGAGTCGCCGCCACAAATGAAATTTGAGTATCTTGACCTTGTGGTAGAGGTAAGTAAAGGAAGGCTTGAGGTCCATAGGTCCATCTTTGCTTCTTTTCATCACCCGTTGCAAGCCATCCTAAGCCGGCATAATCCAAAAAATCATCGTCCAAAACAGCCAATTTATGCACCGGCTTACCCATGGGTGGGACCTTACGCCAAGAGGACATTTTTAAAGGAGGGCCATTGATTTCATAAACAAATACCCTCCGGTCCATGCTCGATGTTTCTTTGACATGATTAAAAGGCAAACCCTTCCTGGCTTTCAGAATGGAGGCCAAAGATGTTCTTTTGTCATCCTTGTTGCCACAATCATGAGTTGCTTCACAAACCATGCTCTTGATGTCAATTAAAGACACAAGAGCATCAGATACCTTAAGATCATTAGTCGCTTGAAAAGGTTTATACAACAGAAGGGGGTTAGCTAATGCGCCTATATTCGCGTTGGGTTCATTAGCGACTCTTCCTATACCGTGATCAGCTATGATAAAAATGGCCGTTTGATCATAGATCCCTTGTTGTTTCAAAGCCTGTAGCACGTTCACCACCTGCCCCATAGCACATACTGTCTGATGAACAGCTAAGCGTCTATTCCACTTAGGGGAGCTCAGAACTTGGCAGGACTCATCCAAAACAGCTGGCGCATGGGTATTAAAAAGATGTAAAAATTTAATGGTTGGCTCTTTTGAATCAGTCGCCACATGTTTGGCAAGCGTTGAAAGGATCTGATGCGAGAGAATCCCAGAAGGTGGAAAATATTGAGACAATAGCCAATTACCTTGATTATAAATATATTTTTTGAACACGTGAGGAACCGAGTTAAAAAACGAATAATTGATGAGCTGAACCACTTCACAAAAAGCTCCCCACCTTGGGCAGGATAAGTACGTTTGATTCACTCTCGAAACACCCAATGGGGAATAGCCTAAATAGGGGTTTAATATCATCGCACGGTAGTGATGGTCATGTAGACTCTTTACAAAAGAGGACTCGTTCACATTTTTTTGATAAAAGTCCTGTAATGTTTGCCCAAGCTGATAGGCGTGGCCTGAATGAATGGTAGGAAGCGAATATAACGTGATAGGAGCGGTACTTGTCGCATTCACATAAAAAGTGAACCCGTTTAACTCTTTGGCCAACAAAGGTTTTTCACGGAAGATCTCTTCAAGAAAATCAGACTGAAAAGAATCTAACATGAACACCAAAACATTTTTCTGTTTGGAAAAAGTGGTTAATTCTATTTGCGATGGTTGATGATCTAAAAATCTCTGTTTAGTGCCCATAGAGGCTCCGAAAACCACCATGAGACTATAAAGAAAGCATGCCATAACAAGGATTGTACTGGTCATTTTGGGTTTGAAATAACCCCATACCCCAAAAGACAGACCCACAAGAAAAATGACCCCTAAGTTAAGATAATACTGAGTTTCGTCAGACAATAACTCAAATGAGACTCCATCTAAGGATCCTTCACTCCCAACAAACCAATTGGAAGCCCAAGCAGCAAAGGCAATCCCTGTCAAAAAAGCCGCATAACGCTTGTGCCAAGTAGGTTTTAACAACAACATAGGGAGTGACAGAAGGAGATATCCGATAAGACATAAAGGAACCAAAATAACCAAAAAATCAGAAAAATTATAATTCCAGAAGGTGATGCTGTTTTTATATAAGCTGAAAGGAAGGAACAAAAACAGATGGAGCGAAATGAATAACTGAGCAGGTATTGCAGCAGATTTGAAAAAATATCTTCGACCAGGTAAATTCATGCGCGCTTCCTTAACGAATGTGATACCAATATAAGCATCGTCCACTCATAGAAACCACTTCTCTATGAATGATGTCAGCCTTAGCTTCCAACAAAGCAACGAAAATGTCTTCTGAATAATTAGAAAAAACATCCTCCCGAAGAGCCAACATTTTTTGCACACACGGATCGGTCTTTGGGATAAATTCAATCACACCCGCAGGTGCTAATGATAATATCCAACCCATCGCTTCTGAAAAATCAAGATGATTTCCAATGATAAGATGATGAATCAGTGCCAAAGCGATCACTGCATCAAAAACACCACGACGAGGAAACCCATCACGCTCTTGCAACAGCCAACCCTGAGAAGGACTTGGGTTGCTCAATTCTTGATAGAGGGGTAAAAAATTGAGTTTTTTTTGTTGCGCTCGAAGTACTGCTTGATGGAGGGCCCCTGCGTCAGAATCCACTCCAATCACTCTTGAGGCACCATGAGCTAGGGCTAGTTCTGAAAACTCACCCGTATTACAACCCAGATCCAACAAACAAAAAGGGTTGGTTTGTGCTGAAAAATTGGCAATGAATTTTTTTTTCAATCCCCACTCCTCTGGCTCATAAGGGGCGCGATATTCATAATCAGCCCACTCGGTCAGATGATAATGCTTGGGTTTTAAATACAAAATCCAGTGATAGAGCTGCTTTAAAAGATATCGATATCCCTCTTTTGGAAAGGTCGTTTGTTGAATACACTCTATGCGAGAAGCCTCGTTTTTTCTTGATCTTTCAGAGAGCGCGGGCCATAAAATGTGCGTTAATGATCTTAATGAAAACCAACTTCGTAACGGCATCCAACGAGCCATCAGCTCTGTGGGAATACCTTCCATTGCTCCTCGATACCAGGCATGGTAAGGAATACCCTTCATTGCCACCAACAACAAAGGGTTTAAAAATTGCTCACAAAACTGTCGGTGGCCTTTCCATAACTCTCCAGGCAAATATCTTCTAAACGACAATAAATCGATAAATATCGGTGACACACCCTGAAATTGAACATTATAGGCCGTAGCATCCGTCAGAACATAATCTGAGGCCAAAGCTTCTATTTGGAGGTTCAAATGGAACAAGGCCGCTTCTTTCAGGAGTAAAAATGGCCATTCATAGGGATAGGAAATGAAGGGGATTTTTTCATGTTGAACAAATGTAACGAATTTTGAATCACTCGGATGGATATTGATATTTTCGGTTTTAACCATTTTCTGTTGGGCTTCCAGATGATTGAGAAAACCACTGTTTCTGGCCTCCTCGTACCTCTTTAAGCCTGATTCTGTGAGCCCACGAAGGATCATGCCATCTTTTTCAAAAATACTTCCCGTTGGATCTCGAAAAGATGCAGGGTGTCGACGCAAGCACGACCGTGGATTACTGCTGTTCATCAGATCCTTTTCTTGTTTTTTTTCTTTTATGAAACCAATTTTTGAGTTTCAACCAATTGAGTTTCACCACAGACATCATAGCAACAACCATAGCTATCAATGATTGAACCCATAGACTCCCCACACTTGGATCAATATAGGCATATGCTGGTGAAGAAAAAGAGTACAAAAGAAAAGGAATAAAAAAACCCATACTTCTTAACATAATCCCTCCACGTCTTGTGATAAAGGATGGTGCCCGGGGCCGGAATCGAACCGGCATGGTGTTACCACCGAGGGATTTTAAATCCCTTGCGTCTACCTGTTTCGCCACCTGGGCTAAAAATTGGAGGCTGAGGCCGGAATCGGACCGGCGTACGCGGCTTTGCAGGCCGCTGCATGACCACTCTGCCACACAGCCCATGAGATCGAGAACATTTCAAAAAAAAAAGAGACAGCGGTCGCTACAGAGACTTTACAATCCGTCATTTGGAGCGGGAAACGAGGCTCGAACTCGCGACCCCAACCTTGGCAAGGTTGTGCTCTACCACTGAGCTATTCCCGCGTCTGTACGGGATGCAATTTTACCGGAAATTGATCCCCTGTCAACACACTCGCCAATAATTATCACACTCTTTTGTCTATTAACTTGGGCCATGCAATGATCAAGTAAATAACCATTGACCAAATTGTTAAAATAGCCGCCAAATATAACAAAACAATCCCTAGCACTCCCCAATAGGAAATGGATGGATAAAAGGCAAGCAACAAAAAAAGCGCTGTCATCTGCATCGCTGTTTTCACTTTCCCAATGTAACTGACCGTAACGCTAGTACGACGACCCACTTCCGCCATCCACTCCCTTAATGCAGAAATCACGATTTCACGCCCTACAATCACAATGGCTGGCAAAGTAATATAATCAAGTTCTTTCGCGCCCACCAACAGTAACAAACTTGTGGAGACCAAAAGCTTATCTGCCACAGGATCAAGAAAAGCCCCAAAAGGCGAGATTTGCTTTAATTTTCTCGCCAAATACCCATCCAACCAATCTGTAAAACTCGCCAAGAAAAAAATCACAGAGGCTACTATATGGGCTCCTGAAAAAGGCAAATAAAACACCGCAATAAATACCGGAATGAGCACAATCCGAAGAAGGGTTAACAAATTTGGCAAACTGGTTAATTTACTCACGAGACGACCTCTGTCATTAAGGCAGTTGCAAATACTTTGCCAACTGCTGGTAATCATCAAACACTTCTAGTGCACCAAAAGAAAGAAGTATCTCCGCTTGTTGATGATAAAAATCAACTCCAATCGCACAAACACCGGCAAGTCGCGCCATTTCCATATCACTCACAGAGTCACCAATCATCAGGGTATCTTTAGGCGTCATCTCAAAAGCGGCCATGATCTCTTCCATCATTTGAGGACAGGGCTTAGGAGCCACCTGACCTGCGGATCGAGTCACTTGAAAATAAGGCTGAAGACCTGTCGTTTGTAATGCACGCTGCAAAGAATGTGACCCCTTGTTGGTGGCAATGGCCAAATGGACCCCTGCAAGTTGTAATTGTTCTACCACTCGCTTTGCACCCGGAATAAGGCAAATATCCGACAAATGATGGGTTAATTCATGCTGTAACTCCTGCAACAGGACTTCATGTTGATGCATAGATAAGTCAGGAAATAGCTTTTTAATCGCCAAACCCAAACCCAAATCCACCGAGCGTCTTGCAAGAACCTCATCGAAATCACCCAATTGCATGCGTTTTGAAACCAAGGCAATCGTATGAATGATTTGACCCAAAGTGTCTCCAAGCGTCCCTTCCCAATCAAACACCACCAACCGATATGGCCTACTCATGATTTGGACCTTAGATATTTCAACATTTCAGAAAACCGTTCATCCAATGGGGATTGAAACACATGATTTTTTCCGTCCAGATTAAATTGAATTTCCCTGGCATGCAAATAAAGCCGTTGATTTTTTTCATCAACCCCGTGAATCACCTGATCAGAACCATATTTCAAGTCACCCAGAATAGGATGTCTTAAAGCCGCGCTATGGACCCTAATTTGATGTGTTCTTCCCGTTAAGGGCCGTACCTCTACCCAACAAGCGTCCTGATAATTTTCAAGACATTTAAAAGCAGTCTGTGACGCTTTCCCCATATCATTGACACGAACCATACGTTCCCCAGACTTAAGCGTGTTTTTTTGTAAGGGAATATCCACGGTGATTGACTGTTTACCAACCCATGGATCGCACAAAAGCGCCCAGTATATTTTAGTCACAGAGCGTGCTTCAAACTGAGATTGAATTTGGCGTAGAATACTTCGTTTTTTTGCAAGCATCAAACAACCCGAGGTTTCTTTATCAATGCGATGAACCAATTCCAAGTAAGGCAAGTCTTTGCGTATTTTTCGAAACGCCTCAATCACACCAAGGCTCAAACCACTCCCACCATGTACGGCAATCCCGGCAGGCTTATTAATGACCAAAAGTTGAGGATCTTCATAAATAATACTTTCAATCAAGCGTTGTGTCAGCTTATCGCCAACATGTGGTTCCTCTTTGGGCTTACTGATACGAATAGGCGGAATTCGAACGCTATCCCCACATTTTAATCTCGAACTGGGCTGTGATCGCTTCATGTTCATCCGCACCTCACCCGTTCGGATGATTTGATAAACATGGCTTTTCGGCACGCCCTTTAAGATTCGCATCAAAAAATTATCTAATCTCTGTCCTTCGTCTAACGCCGTAATTACTACATATTCTACACTCATGATGAAAACCTATTTCCTGGAGGGTTTTTTTTTGCTATGATGTCATGGACGTGAATATTCATATTCATGACAGAATTTTCCTTGAAAATTTAATTAAAATCGTTCATAGACTGAATTTTTAAGAATTATAACGCATAAATGAATAAAAGGGTCTGTTATATCCTGTGCGAGATCATAGATTGTGCACAATATCCAGTGGTTATAAAAACAAGATGCGCTTCTCTTGAGCAAAACATACAAGGGAGCACCCCAAATCCAGAGTCAAATTGAATAAGAACTCATCAGAACCCTGCTCACACAAACCATGCTACAAAATGCAGCATGCGCCTTACATTTCAAAGGCAAAAAGTGCTCGTTCTGTCGTTCAACGCAAGACTATAAATTTGTTGATCAAGCGAATCAAGAAGGTCTACGGACAATGTCTGTACCGATTAAGAACCGCGCATGAATAACTTACGCGATTCTTCAGACCACTTCATCCCTTTTCCAGCCATGATACAATTATAGTCAAAGACTTAAGATCCTGGGCCATGCTAAGGTATGCCTAAATGAAGCAGGTGTTGTCAATCCCTTGTTTGTTTGTACTGATAATGTGCGCGGTCATAAAACCGCGCCGATTATCATCAGGAAAAGCGCCCTGATTATGGGGTGTCAAATGGAAAAAATGTTAATCAACGCGACGCAAAGCGAAGAAATTCGTGTCGCATTAGTCAAAGACAATCATTTATACGATTTAGACATAGAGTGCCCGTCTGAAATCAAAAAGAAGGGAAGTATATACACGGCATTAGTCACTCGCCGGGAGCCAAGCTTAGATGCGGTCTTTGTAGAATACGGCTCAAAACGCCAAGGCTTCCTACCTTTAAAAGAAATTGCGCCTGAATATTTTAACAAACGCGCGAATCAAAATGTAGATGAAAAACAAAGCATCACCTCTCTGATTCGAGAAGGACAAAAATTACTCATACAAGTCGACAAAGAAGAACGTGGCAACAAAGGTGCAGCACTCACCACCTACATCACTTTGGCAGGATGTTATCTTGTTCTCATGCCTAACAGCCCACGCTCAGGGGGTATTTCAAGACGTATTGAAGGGGATGACCGCGATGAATTGAAAGAAACCCTAAATGCCCTTGAACTCAATGAAGACATGGGACTCATCATCCGCACAGCGGGCGTCGGTAAAAGCCCTGATGAGTTGCAAGGTGATTTAGATATGCTCCTAAAACAATGGCAGGCCATTAAAAACGCCTACAATACACAATTAGCACCTTGCCTGATTCACCAAGAAGGAGATGTGATCATTCGCTCGATTCGCGACAATCTTCGTAAATCGATTGGTGAAATTATCATTGATGATCAAATATCATATATCAAAGCCAAACAATATATCGAACAAGTCAAACCTGACTTTTTGCCACATGTGAAACTCTATAACAGCACCATCCCTCTCTTTAATTTTTACCAAATTGAAACTCAAATTGAAACGGCATTTCAGCGAACTGTTGCACTGCCTTCTGGAGGATCTTTGGTCATTGATCGAACTGAAGCGCTTGTTTCCATTGACATTAACTCAGCAAAAGCTACCAGCGGATCAGATATTGAAGCCACAGCGCTCAACACAAACTTAGAAGCCGCCGATGAAATTGCCAGACAACTCCGCCTGAGAGATCTAGGTGGGTTAGTCGTCATCGACTTTATCGACATGGGCTCTAGCAAAAATCAGCGCGATGTTGAAAACCGTCTTAAAGAGTCATTAAAAGCTGATAGAGCACGCATTCAAGTGGGCCGCATCTCACGTTTTGGTTTGCTTGAAATGTCCCGACAACGCTTACGTTTATCTCTAGGAGAAACAGCACAAGATATCTGTCCACGTTGTGAAGGCCGAGGAACAGTACGCAACATCCAATCACATACTTTATCTATCATAAGGCTTATCGAAGAGGAAGCACTTAAAGATAAAACAGTCGAAGTACAAGTCCAACTCCCAGTCGAGATGGCAACCTTCTTGATGAATGAAAAACGTGATTTTATTCTTCATATACAAAAGCGACATGCCGTGAACATTTTGATCATTGCCAATCCTTATCTACAATCTCCGCAATATCAGATCAATCGATTCAAAGAAGATCAAGTGGGAAAAAATAAGAAACCAAGCTACGCTCTGATTCAACAACCACAATTGGATATCGTACAAATCGAACAGGGTAACGTAACGCCTGATGAACCTATTGTAAAATCATATGAGAGCCAACCTTACAGCAAGCATAAAAAGTCGGGGCTATTTAAGCGTATTTGGACAAGCCTACGTGGCGATACCAACAGCACAACCCAAGATGACTCATTCAATAATACCCAAAAGAAGGTTTTCTCAAGCACCAAACAGGCGTCCACAAGCTCTATTTCGCAAAAAAGAGCCTACAACAATCCACCTAATCGCAGAAGACGTCCTGGGGGAGCAAGCAACACTCAAGATCGGCCATCAACTTCAGCTCAAGCTGGCGTGCGAAAAAAATCCAACCAAAATCCAAACCAAAGCACTACGCCACCCCAAACAGCCCGTGTTATTCCTCTTAAGCCTGAGCAAGGCAATAGGAAAAAACAAGAGATGGGGCATGATGAGACTAAAGAAACTTAGAGCGTATCTGTTTCCATTTAGGATCGGCAGCGGAATCTGGGATCTGTGGCACTGAATTCCCGGATTTCGCTCCTGATCCTCATTTACTTAGAAGGTGTTGTAGTCCCTGATGGGATCATTTCAGGAACACATCGAAAAGCTGATTGCTTGTATTTTGGGTTCCTGAAAAATCGGCAACTGTCCATATCTGAGGCGTCACCCGGTTCTACCAGATCATCCTTCCTCAAAATTTGCGCGATACTTTGTAACGGAGATTCTTTAGAATCGACCTCCAATATCGTTGTTGTACCCTCTTCAGAGGTAACGGTTATGTAACCTGTTCCATACCTTAAAGCCAGAGGAACATAGACAAGTACCCTCACAAAAAATTCACCATGAAGCCTTGAAACATTGACATCAGCACGATCTATTTCCTCTCTGAGAACAGAACTCTTCATGTCTTTGACTGATGCTACAACATCCGTTTTTTTTGAAGCCGAGGTTGTTTCAAAGACTTCTTGAGCAACAGCTTTCTTTGGTGGTAAAGGACTTACTCTGCTGGGCATTGTACTCGTTGCATAGACTTTAGGTTGCTCTACTGGTGCGCTTTTGCCTTCAGCTATAGGCATGGCTGGGGCTTTGGGTGGGTCAACAGCTACTTTTTTACTTTCAGCGGCTTTCAGTGTTGTTCCGCCTTTGGGTTCAGCAACAGAAGCTCTTTTGCTTTCAACGGAGGGTATTCTAGCTGCTGCTGGTGAACCAACCACCAGCTTGCTTTCAACTTTTGTCGACTTTGGTGCTGGGGCGGGAACAGCTGCTGCCTTACTGTCAACAGAGGGTATTCTAGCTGGTGGTGCTGCTGCTGCTGGTGTACCAACCACCGGCTTGCTTTCAACTTTTGTCGACTTTGGTGCTGGGGCGGGAACAGCTGCTGCCTTACTGTCAACAGAGGGTATTCTAGCTGGTGGTGCTGCTGCTGGTGTACCAA
>JAPLRK010000030.1 GCA_026399195.1 Legionellales bacterium | reverse complement strand
TTCCCTCGTACCTCGGGACTCCTCATTGACACCGCTTTCTCTTCAGGTAATCTGTCATTAGGAGCAATGCCTCAGTGTTCCAATAATTGGACACTATCTAAAAAGTAAGGTGCCACTGTCTCATCGATAGGGTCCACTGCAAACGTCTTCAAGAAGAAAACTCACTCGCGCACCTAAATATTTGTTTTTTGATTTAGGGGTACGGCGGCTTTGCGCAAAGGAAGGACATCGTCTTTCTGAGCGGATGCTAGGACATGTCTTTGAGCAATTTGTTGGCATGGAAATGCTGCATTATTTGCGTATTTATCACCCCAGTTTTCGAATAAAATACTGGCGGGACCATAATGGTCCCGAAATTGATTATGTTGTTGATATGAACCATCATTATTTGCCAATCGAAGTCAAATGGACGGATGCACCCTCCTTACAAGACGGCCGGCATCTAGAGAAATTTTTGCTCGAATATCCTTGTCAGGATTTGGCTTATGTGGTCTGCCGTGTGACGAGAAAACGTCAGTTGAGTGATCGAATCATAGCCCTCCCATGGCAAGAGCTTGATGGGGTGTTTGGTTGAAGGGTTAATGCCGGTGATGAACCCCTGTGATAGCACCTGAAACCGAGTCTACTTTTAATTGGATTTTTTGACCATGGATATTCACCCCGTTCACATCATAAAAACGATGTCCAAGCGTAATTCTAGTGATGTTTGTATAACCTGCTCGTTCAAGAAGGCTTATCACTTGTTGCATGTTCATGATGTGCTGATGCACTGCTCGTGGCGTTGATACGATGGCAGTTGCTGCTGAAAAAGCGGGTGTGGCGAATGGATCGGGCATGGCCATTTGGTACAAGCAGTTTACAGTAGACGATTTGAATCGTCGAGGGGCGAACACTCTGGCGGATGTCATGGGGATCACGTTCACGGTCATTGGAGATAACTCGCTCACGGCGACCATGCCGGCAGATGAACGAACCAAACAGCCTTTAGGGATCGTGCATGGGGGAGCCAATGTGGTGCTGGCTGAAACCATCGCCAGCACAGGGGCCAATGCGGTGGTTGATTTGGAGCGATTTTTTTGTGTTGGATTAGAAATCAATGCCAATCACATCCGACAGGTGAGAGAAGGCTTAGTCACCGGCATCGCTCATCCCATTCACTTAGGGCGCACTACCCAAGTTTGGCATATCGATTTGTTCAATGACGAAGGGAAAATCACTTGTGTTTCACGAATGACCGCATCTGTGGTGGCTAGAAAGCCTTAAGATATCCTTAAGTAAAATGGTTTATAATTTGCACATATTGTCCATTTAAACCATTTTACAAGGATATAAAATGCTAAAAACATGTGTTGTTTCAGTTATCTTAGGTGTGTTGATGAGCACTCCCGTTTATGCGCAAAAAAATATCAAATTAGCGCCTAACGAAACAAAAACCTTAAAGAATCCATTTCTTTGGACTTTAAATGCCACCTGTAATCTTCAGGGCAAGGCAAGGAAAGGTAAAATTTTAGTTCGAGTACTAGAGAACAAAGGGGAGGTCAATGGAAAAAAACTATCCAAAGGGCAATCTACCTCCGTCAATGTGAATAACCATGACAATTTCTCGGTCAGTGCTGAGGCAGGATCAACGGTGTATTTGGTTAATTTAGGCGCCGATACGCTAGAAGCGGTTTGTTATACGTGATGGCAGGGCCAGGCATCAACTCCCAGATGTTTTGGCCACCAACTTGAAATCAATTGTAACCTCATCTTTGATTTCCTTGGTGCTTGCCCATTCTCCTTTCCCAACCCCAAACGAGCTGCGTTTTAACTCAGCATGACCTTCAACTTGGATCATCGTGTTTGAGGTTTTTTGTTAGGACCAGCAAGAGCAGGCTTAAGACGCGTTTCATGGGAAAATTCTCCTTAAAATGTCATCTTTATTCACAACATGATGCTTAATTGCCGCAGTCGCATGGAGTGTGATGAGGGCAATGAGGGCATAACCTAGCCAATGGCGGATATTTTCGAAAAACGTTCGCAGATGATCATCCGATCATCACCTCATGCCCACTATCGCCTGACCCTGTTGATTATTTGTATCCCTGCGGCTTTGTTCTATAGTTATAGTGTAAACCTCTTCACAGATCAAAGGATCACGCATGAAAGTCATTCCTTTGCTGCAATCAAATGACCGATGGTCAAGACTCTGGATCATGCTGCTCATCTACAATACTTATCGTTTGGTCAATATTGTGGTGCTATCGGGTTTGTTTTTAGTCAGTGTCCATGTGCATGCGAACAAAAGCGTATTTTTTAGCGCTCTTTTTATTTATTTACTGTATGGCCTACTTTTTCTATACGCCTGTTTTAAGCGTATCTGGCCCTTTCAACGGCAAGTGCTTTGGTCTGGTACGATTGATACGGTTGTTATGGTATGGTTTATCTATGTGATTGGCTATTTACAATCTGGGGTTGGTATCTTATTAAGCGTGCCCATTGCCTTGTTGAGCATGCTTGTCCCTGGTCGTTTATCGATTTTTTTTGCAGCGGTCGCAAGCTGCATGTTATTGGCTTTTGGTTTATTCCAATATGAAGTCGAAGGGCAACAAAGCATCAATATCTTTTTTTATATGGGGATGTATGGGATCCTCTTTTTCGCAACCTCACTGACGGCTTGTTATTTTGTGCATTGGGTGCGGTTAAGTGAGCGCTTGGCACGTCAGCAAGGGAAAGAATTGATAACAATGCAGCGCCTCAATGAGTACATTGTGGGCCGCTTGCAACATGGGGTGATTTTCGTCGATGCAAACAAGCGTATTCAATTAATGAATCAAGCGGCGCGACAATTTTTCAATCATCCCGTCGAGGCGCCTGAGATGGCATTGTACGAGTTCTCATCCCCCCTTTATCAAAAATATATGTCCTTTTTATCTAAAAAAAATCGACACAATTCAGATCCCCTGGAAATGATACTTGAGAAACCTTACCTGAAAGTCCATTTTCTGCCCACATCTAAAGTGCTCCAACCGGCGGTTCTCATCATCCTGGATGACATGGGACTCATCGCTCAACAAGCTCAACAGCTCAAATTAGCCGCTTTAGGCCGATTTTCAGCCACCATTGCACATGAGTTACGCAATCCATTGGGCATTATTTTGCATGCCGTACAGCTTTTGGACGAAAGCCAGCATCTGAATGAGGAGGAGAAACGTTTAAATGAGCTCGCCATCAATAATTGCAAACGGATGAACACAGTGATTCAAAATGTGCTTCACGTCTCTAGAAGTCTCAAGGCGAAACCCGAATCGATTTCATTAGCCAAATGCCTCGAAGTCTTCAAACATGATTTTTGTCTCATCAATCGATGTGACATCGTCTTGAAGATCACTCAAAATAGAAAAAAAACAGTATATTTTGATAAAGGGCATTTAGAACAAATCTTGGTGATTCTTTGTGACAATGCGATGCAGCATGGCCGTGATCAGCAAGGGGAGGTTCATTTGATGATTGAGGTCAAACAATTAAAGTATCAGATGGTTTTGTTTCTCTCGGATACAGGCCCTGGTATTTCGTCTGAGATTCGAGAAGACGTGTTTGAGCCGTTTTTCAGCACACACGTCAGTGGTCATGGGATGGGGTTATTTATCGCTAAGGATTTGTGTGAAATCAATCAAGCGAGTTTGAGTATTATGGACAGACAGGGTGGGTGTTGTTTCGCACTGTCGTTTAACGCTTTTCAAGAGATCCATTATGAATAAGACCAAAGTGCTGGTGATAGATGATGAAGCGGATATCAGGGAATTATTATCTTTGACCTTCACGCGGATGGGTTTATTGTGCGATGTTGCCTCAACGTTTCAAGAGGCGATTTCTTGTATCGAAAAAAGTCATTATTCCCTGGTATTAACGGACATGTGCTTTCCGGAAGGGAATGGGTATGACATTGTCCAATATCTTCAAAAAAACAAACCTGAAATACCCGTCGCTGTGATCACCGCTTTTGGAAATGTTGAAAGTGCCGTCAACACGTTAAAGGCGGGAGCTTTTGATTATGTTTCAAAGCCGTTGGATTTGGAAAAACTCAAAGCCTTGGTGAATACCGCATTACGGATCCAGCCCACTGGAACTGCAGTACCTAATGATCTGTTGATTGGCGACAGTGAGGCCATGCAGGAATTACGACTTAAAATAGATAAATTAGCTCGGACGCAAGCACCTATTTATATACAGGGCCAATCAGGTGTAGGTAAAGAATTGGTGGCGCGATCCATACATGCGCGGGGACCAAGACATGACAAACCTTTCATCCCTGTCAATTGCGGCGCCATTCCAAGTGAATTGATGGAATCTGAGTTTTTTGGCCATAAAAAAGGCAGTTTCACGGGAGCTATAGCTGACAAACAAGGCTTATTTGTTGCGGCTCGTGGGGGCACACTTTTTCTTGATGAAATCGCAGAGCTTCCTTTGGCCATGCAGGTGAAATTGTTAAGGGCGATTCAAGAAAAGGCGGTTAAGCCGGTTGGAGAATGGGCTGAAATTGCTGTTGATGTTCGGATTTTAAGCGCGAGTAATAAAAGTTTGTTGGAAGAGGTGAGTGCGGGGCGGTTTCGTGAAGAGTTATATTATCGCATCAACGTGATTGAATTACGTGTGCCTACGTTGCAAGAGCGCAAAGAGGATATTCCACAGCTCACGAGCCATATTTTGCAAAAGCTTGTAAAAGAGCAAGGCAGGGCACAGGTGACCTTGTCTGAGGCGTGTCTAGAGCTACTTCAGACCTATTCTTTTCCTGGTAATGTGAGGGAACTTGAAAATATTCTTGAGGGTGCCATGGCGATGTGTAATGGCGACACCATTGAAAGGGAAGATTTACATTTAACACAGGCCTTAACACAACCAGTGGCGCAATTCGAAAAATCACCGCTTGATTTGGCAGGCCAGCTGCAATCTCATGAAAAAGAATTGATATTAAGCGCGCTTGAAAAGACCAAGTGGAATCGGACCGCTGCGGCGAAGCTGTTGGGGGTTAGTTTTAGGACATTGAGGTATCGATTGAGTAAGTTGGGGATTGAGTAATGAGGAATACCATCCATTGATAATGGACGGTATTCCTCATATCTTTCCATTATAAATGGAGGGTTGAGCGTGCCTATTTCGCAGGATTTATCACCCATGGCGTAAAACCTCGCCCTTCAAGGCATATCTTTATACAGGCTTCTTTTTTAATCCCGGCGCTGACTCGCGCTGCAATGGCAAATGAGTCCACTTTGACTGGCAAGTTCTATATAAAGTGGTAACCCAGCAAATCCTGTTAATCCCGTGTCACTTTTTTCTGATTGATACTGGAATGGTAAAGCACCTTGTGTCATGATCATTCTCGCTCCCTTGTTTCACCCAGTGGGTGAATCGTTTTTCAGCGAAAATGTAAGTATTCGGTCAACCCCGTTATTGACAACCACCAACAATTTCGTGACTTTTCACTAAAATCTAAAATAATAAAAATAACACGGGACACTCAAAAGAAAATGTAATATAACGTTGGAATGAATAGTCTCGCATTAC
>JAPLRK010000033.1 GCA_026399195.1 Legionellales bacterium | reverse complement strand
CTAAAAGAAAATCCTTTAAAAAATTTAAAATTGTTCAAAATAGATCGCGCGCCTAAGGTAAGGTATCTATCACTAGAAGAAGAGACCCAATTGCGCCAAGCCTTATTAGATCGAGAATTTGACATCCTCCTCGCCCTAAAGGACGAGGATTCCTACGGTGCTCAAGCAACAAGTGCTTGAGTCACTTCGATGGGTTCCTGCTTCGCAGAGAGGTCTGACTGCACCAACTCTCCACAGGCTAACAAGCGATGTCCTCGCTCTAATATATTAATAGCGCCGACTATATCGGCATTATTTTCATAGCCACAACTGACACACAAAAACTCAGCTTGGGTAAGCCGATTCTCTTTGGATATATGATGACAACATGGACAAGTGCGACTTGTGTTATGAGGCGGTACTGCTAACAATATCCCGCCATTCCAGAGCATTTTGTACTCCAGCTGACGTCTGAACTCACCCCACCCTTGATCAAGAATAGTACGGTTCAAACCTGTTTTTTGCCGGACTCTTTTGCCATGCTGCTCACGACTGCCTTTCGAAGACTTGGACATGTTCCGTACCTGCAAATCTTCAATACAGACGAGCGCGTGGTTTTTGCTGATCACTGTAGTGGTTTTGTGCAGGAAATCTTTTCTGGCATTCGCGATATCCGTGTGAATCTTTTGTGCCTTGGCTCTCGCCTTCTTCCAGTTACTACTGAATTTAACTTTTCGACTCATGCGCCGTTGGTAACGTGCAAGACGCTGCTGATGCTTTTTAAAACTATTTAAGGGTGCAATACTTTCTGCATTACTCATGGTTGCAAAACGAGTAATCCCGACATCAATACCTACCGCACTGGTTGCCTCAGAAAGCACTGTCACCACCTCTCGCTGAGTCTGAATGGATACGAACCATTTGCCGCCCGATTGACTTACTGTCATGTTTCGCAAGTCACCAAGAACCTTACGGCTGTTGTAGTAACGTAACCAACCTAGCTTTGGTAGAAAAAGACGGTTATTCTTTTCATCAAGCTTAAACTGTTTTGAATCGGGGTATCGAAAACTATCGCCGCTCCCTTTGCGCTTAAAACAAGGAGAATCAGTGCGTTTTGCAAAAAAATTCTGATAAGCTTTATCCAAATCCTTTAAGGCATGCTGCAAGGCCTGCGACGGCGCGTCTTTTAGCCAAGAAAATTTAGGGTCGCGCTTCCAAGAGGGTAAATTGGAAGCCATGGAAACGTAGCTTATGAATTTTTTTCCAGCCTCAAAATTTTCCTTCTGAAGTGCCAATGCTTTGTTATAGACAAAACGACAGGAACCCGCAAAACGACGCATATCACGCTGCTGTGCACCCGTTGGCATCAATTGAAATTTAAAAGCTTGAAGTCGATTCATGCCTCAATTATACTTCGGTCTATGAATGAAAACAATGACATTAGACGAGGAAGACATTGCGTTTTTAATATGCACGTACACCTGGTCTTCGTAACAAAATATCGACGTAATGTTTTTACAAATGACATCCTAGAGGCATTAAGTCCTATTTTTGATTCTGTTTGTAAAGATTTCGATGCGACATTGGTTGAATTCGATGGTGAAGACGATCATGTGCATTTACTCGTGACTTATCCACCAAAAGTGTCTGTTTCGAAATTGGTCAACAGCTTGAAAGGAGTATCCAGTCTACTGATTCGAAAGATGGACTATCCTGGCATCAAGAAAAAATTATGGGGTGGAGCACTTTGGTCTCCAAGCTACTTTGCCTCAAGTTGCGGTGGAGCACCCATCGCAATCATTAGAACTTATATTGAACAACAGCGCACGCCACATTAACGTCAACCCCGCTGGCTTACATCCCCGCCCTGAAGGGCGAGGTTTTACGCCATGGGTGATAAATTAAAGGCCAAGCAACAACTTTCTCCTGCTGCCAGAGCGAATGTTTTACCACATAAAGGTATTCCAGAACAGGGGGAGTG
>JAPLRK010000026.1:31462-83028 GCA_026399195.1 Legionellales bacterium | reverse complement strand
TTGTAATGCGAGACTATTCATTCCAACGTTATATTACATTTTCTTTTGAGTGTCCCGTGTTATTTTTATTATTTTAGATTTTAGTGAAAAGTCACGAAATTGTTGGTGGTTGTCAATAACGGGGTTGACCGAATACTTACCCCGCAAGCTGTTTATGTCCGCGGACTGGAAGAAGACTTATTATTTGGAGGAAAACCCGAGTTATACTGTGCGCGGCCAGTACCCGCAAAATAAGGCTATCAAACGAAGTAAAGGAGAACATCATGAAGCATAAAAAGAAGGAGCACGAACGTCACATGTTTGAAGAGATCAGCCAGATCATAGAAAAAACTGGCGCCGACGATGCAGGTTACGTAGCAGAGAAAAAAGCTTTGGACATTTTCGCCGTACTAGAGTCCTTATTGGCATACACGATATACGCTACCAGCGTGAGCCCTGAGACGATTCGAGATTCTGCTGAGGAGTCCTATGTGAATATCAAACGCCAAGCGCTGCATATGCTCAAAGAAAACCCCATAGAATAGTTACACCTTTGAGATCATTTGCGTCAATTGAATCCGTCTAGTTGGGTGGTTTTCACTGCGGGATTAGCAAAATCATAACCACAGGCGAGCATCACCGATGGCGCAAATTCATTTTGATAAAAAACAGATGATTGCGGATGCTTTACCATAAAATCGTGGGTGTAGAGATTGCCTATCAGAAGCAAAAAAACAAGGCAGAGAAGCTCACCTCTGAACCCTTGAGAACTTGTCATTAAAACGCTCGTTTCAACAAAAGGTGGTTCCGTCTAAAACACCATAACACCAACCCAACCCCTAACAGAGAGAGATAACTTGCCGCAAGCACATCACTCAAATAGTGTTGTGTTAATAGGACTCTGGAAGACACCACGATGAGACCTGGTACAAGGAACGCGTACCAGAAACGCGGGAACAAAGCCCACATCCCAAAGACAAAGCCCATCACAGTTGTGGCATGGCCTGATGGAAAAGACCAATAAATGGCCTGCGTTTTAAACCCATAGAAACCATACAGGTGTTGATCAAATAATAAGTCGGGGCGAGCTCGGCCAAGAAGCATTTTTAATCCCAAGCACATCAAGCTCGGTATCAACACAGATCCCCACAAAAACCAAGATCGAATCTCATAAGTTTTATTATGATAAATCACCCGAAAAAACAAAGCCAATAAAAAAAGGGGGACCAGATATACCCCGCCCATACCGATATGAGTGATCCGATTTAATAAAGGTCCCATGTGTTTTAGATTCAAATTCCTCAAATCATAAGCAATGGGTTTGTCAACGTAGAAAAAAGAGAGAATGAGCAACACAACAAAACTCAACAACACTATGGGTTTTGTCATGGTTGAGAACAACTTATCAAAAACAATCACCTCTTATCCCCTTTTGTTTTAATCGTGGCATTTTATCTCTTTATGGGTTCATAAACCATGATTAGATGTATACTGTCATTCCATTCTTTCATCTGAGAGGCTATGCTCATACTTACCCTGATACAAAAAGTAGCGGTTTGGATTCTTCCCATGTTGTTGGCTATTACCTTACACGAAGCGGCACACGCTTTTGTTGCCAGTCGATGCGGTGACTCTACCGCCCGCGCACTCGGTCGCCTCAGCATCAATCCAATACGCCATATTGATCCTATCGGCACCTTAGTCGTTCCGCTTCTTATCGGCGTTTTGAGCCAATTTCAATTTATTTTTGGTTGGGCAAAACCTGTTCCTATCGATTGGCATAATTTACGAAAACCACGACGAGATATGGCTCTGGTTGCTGCAGCAGGTCCTTTGTCGAATGTCATCATGGCTCTCATTTGGGGAGCTTGTTTTAAATGCGCCACGCTCCTACACCCAGAAACCTCATCGCTATCACTTTTCGTGTTATTAACTGCACAAGCCGGAATCTTAATCAATTTGGTGCTTGCCATTCTCAATTTGATCCCTCTACCCCCTTTAGATGGAAGCAGAATTATCAGCGCTATGCTCTCTCCAAAACAAGCACAACACTATCAAAAGATAGAACGATTCGGGTTTTTGATCTTGATGGTTTTGCTATTGACTGGCGTTTTAAGTTGGTTCCTTGAGTTTCCTTTGACATGGGCTTTGGGTGGGATCAAATATTTGTATCAAATCTGACCACTATAGCCCAACCCATCGGATAAATTGACTCGTAGGTACAATATGAAACACAGGTCGTGATTCCATTTGCATGGAATACACTCCCGTTGATGGTTTCATGTGAGACAAATCTGATTGCGCGCTAATTTCCTTTATTTTACCAAAATTGACCAAATTCATATCTGTCCGAACGTATCCACGGACTGTTCTTAAGGCCGGTATGACAAAATAGAATTGGTCAAACTTACTGTCTGGTGGCAATTTTGCAATGTGCTCAAATTCCGACGGACTCAAGACGATATATTCCTCGTCGTTGATTTGACGTCGCAGCATTCTATCTACCGGCGCTTTAGATTTGAACAATTGCTCATAGCTGGTGGCGGTTACAGTTAACAGGGGTTTGTTTTCTTGAAATCGATGGTTTCCATTCAAGTCCACAAATAGAACATCTGCTCGAGTGTCCTTTTCGGACATCGATACATGACTCTGAGAGGGTTTATCCGTTGATGGAGAAGCTATCCTATCACAACGTAGAAATCTAGACTTTGACAACCATTGTTCATTTGGATAATAGACGACAAATAATGATTTATCTTTGATGGTGTGGATGATTGGTTCAATCAATTCATCGGGAACTGCCGGGCATCCCCAGCTGCGTCCAGCACGACCATATCTTTTGATGAAGCGCTCTTCAACATACCAACCACCATGCATCACCACTGCGCGATGGGAGGCATTATCGTTAAAGCCACTTTCCAAGCCATCCAGCTTTAAGGATAGCCCATGACGACCAAAATACGCATCGTCTGTGGTATATACCCCAAGGCTACTGGCTTTACTGTTGTTACGATTTGAAAAATAATCGGATAAGACGACCCCTGTTTTGATGCCATGAGAGACATAAGTATGGAACAATAATGTCATGTTTTTTAAATCAAATATCCATAACCGTTTTTCGCTAGATGGCCGCGAATAGTCAATGATGGTTAAAATATGATTGTGTACAATTTGATATTTGTTGGCACACTGCAGGCTGGTAAGTGCTTTATTGATCACAGCAACATTTAAACCACTCGCCTCGCGATGTAGCATCGCTTCAACTTCTGAAACAGGCTGAGTTAATGCGATGGGGCATTCGTATTTGCTACTGATCTCTGAGACGATATCCTCAATGGGATTCAAAGTTGCATGAGGCAGGGGATCTGCATGTGAAAAACAAGCAATAGAGACACCTATTATCGAGAGCACTATATTCCGCATGTTTCATCCTTACTGGGCTTTGGACAAATTCGATCTGATTTTGTCCAAAGTCTAGATCCTTTAAACCTCGCATCAATAGTATCGACACATTTTAAGGATGCTTTAATATACGGCCTAAGCTGAGGGTACCACATTGATTCTCGCCATCATGCCATCATCTTCATGATTCAAAATGTGACAATGGTAAACAAAGTTACCTGCTATCGCGAAAGGGATTTCTACTACAACTGATTTTGGATGACATAGCCCATGTCGGTAATCGTCGATCGAATTGCTATTATCAGTGGGTGGATTGCCTCCACAAACGCCATTGGCACTAGGTAGCGGTAAATTATCTAACATCATGCCCTTAGACGCTGGCACGAATTCCCCTGTTGATTCATCTTTGTTCAGAACCCAAAACTTCACTTGATGAATATGAAAGGTATGAATTTCAGTACCAAGGTTCACCAATTCCCAGCGCTCAGTTGTCGGTGTATTTCCGGGGCTTAAAGGTAGGCAAACCACAGGGTTAATGGGATCGAATGGCATCAGATCAGTCGCCGGGACTCCTACCACATGTCCATACTCATCAATTTCCTCATAGGCTAATCCAAATGTATTGGGATTCACAAACGATGTACCATAAAATATGCGTCGCATGTGCCCTGGAGGTAAACTTTTGCAGGAAGGGATCGGACCTACCGCTGCGTTTTGTTGCTGCATGTCATTTGAGATTTTGATGGGATTCTCAAGCTCACTGTTCCCATTCACAATGGCATCATTGCCTAAACCATTGACACGGAAGGTGACATTAGCCAAATCCACTTGTGGCCAAAAAATACCACCAGGCCCTGTGCTTTCACTTCTGGCGGAAAAAACTGCTGAGGCGCCAAAGGGGGCCTTGACCAACTGATTTCCACCCAGAAGCGTACAATCACGATAAGCCACAAGAATTTCTGCACGAGAACTTGGCACCATCAACATATCACTTGCGCATACTGGTGGAGAGTATGGGGGTACAAACTCCTCTGGACAGGGAACAGGCGTAAATCGCCCTCCTCCGGTACTCTTTTTAATTTCTTCAGGCGTTGCATCGGGTGGAATATTAAGACCCACGCCATCTAGGGAAAGTATCTGATACAACATCTTACATTGGTTTGATCGATCCTCTAATGACAAAGTATAGAACCGATTGGCCCCAGATTGAGTCAACGCAAATATGGATTGATTGACCACAGAAACCGTTGGGTATTGCAAGCCGCTAAGCGTAAAATACCACGTTCCCTCCGAAAAATCAGGCCCCCCAATTGCAGTGGTATCTTGGCCAGGACAAGTCCCCAGTCTCGTCCCAAGGGTTGATGGATTTGGCGAACAGAAAAACGGATCGGCTTGATCTTTTAATATCCCATTAGATAAAATCTGAGTGTCTTTCATGATCATGTAATTGATCATGTCTGGTGGTATTGGCGGCGTAACACCAGGGATCTTCACATAATCATCAACACTTCCCACAGTGATCATGCCACTTAAACCTGCGTTGACTTGATTGGCGGATACCCCATGGACATGAGGGTGAAACCAAAAAAGACCTGAAGGATGATTCTTCGGAATCTTGATTTGGTAATCAGTGACATCGTAGCGCATATCCCCATGAAGATGTTGACCAGGAATTACTTTGCCATTGGCTGAATTAAACGTCAGCACATAAATATAATCACCATACGTGGGGTCATTAGGACCCGCCTGGTGGGGAGAAACTATCATACCGTGTGTATGGATGTTTGTGGGATTCATCGCGAGGAACTCAAAGCCTGGGGTTTGTGCAAAAAAACTGTCCGTAATCATGGGGAGTCGATTGACTAAGCGAACGTTAAGAACATCATCCTTTTGAAGTTTCAACCGAGTGCCACCATATAAATTTGTGCCCGGTACTTGTGGACAATCATTACTCCCATCCAAAGGTCGCTGACAAATATCAAAAACCCAACCAAGGGGAGCCACGAGAGGCGACGTGAACGTGGTGATAGTGTCGGCTCTCGCCACCATCAAGAGATCCAGTTGACCATTTTGGCTCGACATAACCCTTGGATTGATAAAGGGAACTGCACAGGCTTGAGTCGAGAGCGTCAATATAGTGCAAAATTGAACAGCCATTTTGAACGACCAGAGAACACGAGAAGATAAGATGCTAAACATATAAGACTTCCTTGCGTTTTTTTTCAAAAGACTATCACTTTTTTCCAGGGAATGGCTACGAAAATATCTCTTGATTGACAAGGGGCTCGATATTTGAGATGAATAGACAATTCCTAGGGTTCAATTTCAGACTTTCTACAAGGACGTGAAGCCATGAAAAACAAATGTACCTTGATGTTCCTGATAAGCATCATCCTTCTCATGATGGCTAACATGGTGCGTGCTGGAAGCCCTATGTTTACTTTCACACCTTTGACTCAGACCACACTGTCCGTACCAAAAAATGAAATCAGCTCTGTGATGTATATCGTCACAAACCAATCAAACAAACAACGTTCTTTAGCCCTGCACGCCATCACTGGCATCACACAAACAACAACCGGGCGTGGCGTTTGTACAAATCCTTTTGTATTAGGCCCCGTCGGTTCAACCACCCAGTCGTGCCTCTTGGTGCTGACCATTGATGGGAGTCAAATGCCCAAGACAATCATGGGGGGCCCTGCTGTCTGTCAAACAGATCAAGGCGGTAATCCCAGTCCATTTCTTTGTTATCAACCCAGTGCATCAAACATTCTAAACATCACACAATCTCCAACAGCACTTGCCACCATCCTTGTAGAACCTCCGAAAGCGCTCGCACTTTCATCAGGAAGTGGTATCGACGGTTCAATGGCCATCACCAACACATCAAACCAACTAACAGCTCTTAACATTCATGCCTTACTCCCCCTGGGCTCTGACATCCTGCAAGACGCCACTCATTGCCTGAGTGTGCCAGCAGGAAACACCTGTTTCTTAAAATTTTCCCCAGGCCCCACTGAGCATGCGCTAGAAATTTTGACCATTCAAGGCACAAACACCAATTCAGTGACCGCAACCCTCGTTGTATTGCCTGCCTCAAGTATCACCGTCAGCTGGCCTAGCTCCCCCGCTTTACCAACACTTCCCGTTGGCGGATCAATCGTTTTTACAGTGACCAATATAGGCAGCATAGCGGCAACCATCTCCTACACCATTCCTCCGGAGTGGGATGACGTCAGCGTGACCACATTAGGCTGCGCAAGTGTGGCACTTCTTCACTCATGTACCATCACTTTAACGTCTCCAACCCCACATATTGCAGGGCTTGTCAGCATTCAAACGACTGATCCTCTATCTACCCCACTGCTCACGCCCCTCGCCTTCAGTTACCCATCAGGTCTTGTGTTCTATGCTGATGGAAGTACGGCCAAAATAGTCAGTAACAACGATGATGGCCTTCTCGTCCCATGGTATAGCGCACCTTATTTTACGTCTACAGCCCAAAACAACACCAATGGCATGGTCAATACATCAGATATCATGGCCTTAGGTTCGTGCACCAGCGCTACAAATTGTGCCGCATGGATTTGTTTCACCAAAGCCCCAGCTCTTACCTGGTATCTTCCGGCCATTTGTGAAATGGGGCATCAAGGAGAAGGCACCAATTGTCCGGAATCAAGTACTGCCCCAACCATAGATGCAAACTTATTCCAATTGGGCTATCTACCTGAATTAAATAACAGGGTCTATTGGAGCTCTACCGAAGTGAGCGAAACGCCTGAAGTTGCTTGGTACCAATTATTTTCTACGGGTCCTGGGGATAGCTTTCAAAATAATTACATCCAAAGCGCCCAAGTAGGTGTACGTTGTACTCAATCCATTGCTTATTAGTCTTCAAACAGGAGAAGAGTTCCATGAATAAGGACATATTGTCTACAACCACAAGGCCTTTTTTGCTTGTTTTTTCTTTCTTTCTGTGGATACAGAATGTTCAAGCGCTACCAACCGTTGGCACGTTAACGGCTGCTGGCGGGGCCTTTAATTTTGACCTTTATAATGGAGATGGCCCCCCCTTATTGGTTCAGAGTACCAATGGAGGAGTGAGTTGGGCCATCGTCACCATCCCCAATTTGCCTGGTTCCATTTTTCCAGACTATGGCTTTTTTCATACCACAAGTTGCAATGGTAGCTTTTGTCTTGCCGCGGGTGAAACGGATAATGATCTAACAGACGGCGGGGTTGGAACCGCTATTCCTCTATTGGTTTCAACGAAAAATAGTGGAAATACATGGGAAGTTGTTCTAGATCTTCCCCTTCAACCCAATGGCACTTTTGAGGCGAGCAGTTGTGCCATGAATGGCATCAATGCAAGCACTTCTACCTGTGTCATAGTCGGTTATGGTACTGCAGGAACGGGTGATTTCCCCGCAGATCCCCCGATCCCACAGCTGGTGATTTCACAAAACAGTGGTGCCAGTTGGACAGTTCCCACAATATCGGGCCTACCCTTGAGTGGTGATTTTCATGCGGTCAGTTGTGCGAAAAGTGGGGTATGTATTGCCGCGGGCGAAAATGACACGAACCTTACCATCACACCTGCAACTCAAGTGACCCCATTGCTTGTGCTCTCTATTGATGGGGGAACCACCTGGGAAACCGTGACCTTAAATCCATCAGGACCTGGCATTTTTAATGCTGCTAGCTGTAGCGGAGATGTGGTGGCCGACACGGTCTGCACCGTTGCTGGTGTCAGTGGCACCACGACGAATCCACCCACAATTCCACCCACCTCACCCATCCCATTGTTGCTCACAAGTATCAATGGGGGCAGCAGTTGGAATACGATCACCAACATCCCAAACCTCCCAACCCTAGGATCATTCAGCGCCACCAGCTGTACTGGCAGTGGCATTGACGCTGTCTGTGTTGCGGCAGGCCAAAACAACAGCACATCACAACCTTCGCCACTTTTGGTCAAAGGTTGGGAACTGGGTTGTGTCCCCAAGCCCTATCCCATGGCCATTCAGTGGATTTTATTATGCCACAACCTGTACTGGAAGCGGTTTGAGTGCGCGTTGTATTGCGGCAGGACAAATCCAATACGACGACATCAGTGGCGCCCCCTTCCTCGTGACTCAAACGGGCAGTGATGCTGGAAAAATAGCCATCATACCCAACATCACCAAAACAGGTGCTTTTGGTGGGACGGGGGGAACAGCCAGTACATCATAACCTTACCCATCACTTCTGATAAACCGAGGGGGCTTGATTTGGGAAGGTGTAGCGAAGGCCAATGGATCCTATATTGTAATGAAGATTACTGATAGGCGTATCCTTGAATTGGCTGATGCCACTCCAAGCCAACAACAAAGAAGCGTGAGGATTAAATTGATATTGGAGGCCTAAACCATAGGTCAAAGCGGGTTCAGCACTGTTTTGAGAGTAAGAACCTGGAAACAAAAACACCAGACTGTTCGGATCATCAACTTTAAAAGTGGAGAACAAAGCTGCAACACCTAATTTAGCATAGAGATTGAATTTTTCTTGATCTAGTGGGAAGTATGCCACCAAATTCCCACCTACCGATTGACTATAAAGAAGCCCATTCATACCGCGCATCACTGTCATAAACTCTCCAGTGATAGTGCTCACATTCTGTTGACCCCAGTACGTGTAATTGGCCTCAATGCCAATATTTGGAATGATATTATAACCAACGTCAACAGAACCGCCAAAAGATCCCCGTGTGGTTAAGCCATAAAGTTCGGACACATCGCCAATGATAGTGCCCCCACTCCCCACAAAAGCGCCACCTACAGCTTGTGCAGAAGAAGGCCCAGAACTAACTCCAATGTTCCAATCACCATAAAATCCTGGTTGAATGGCAAATCCTAAAGAAGGAAGCATGAACAACAAACTGAAAACTTTCATTTAAAAACACTCCTTGTTGGGAAAAGCTTGGATCTGTTAGGATCGCGAGCCTTACTACATACGCTTGACTGTTTTTATCCCAAGCAAAAACAAGCCTTGTTCTAAAATTTGAGCGGTGATCGCCGCCAATTGTAAACGACTTTTTCGTAGGTTCATATTCTTTTGACTTAATATGGGACAGGCCTCATAAAAGGAGGAAAAAGATTGAGCAAGATCAAATAAATAGCCACACAAAAGATGCGGAGTTGCATGAGTTACAACACTTTCAATCACTTCAGGAAATAACATGAGCTGACGTGCTAAGGTAAGTTCAGCTGGCTCCTTCAAAATCAGATCGCCAGTGATACCCTCAGAGGATTCTTCTGCCTTCAGAAATAAACTTCGAATACGGGTGACGGCATACAAAAGATAAGGTGCCGTGTTTCCCTCAAAACTGAGCATAGAGTCCCAATCAAACACATAATCTGTTAATCTATTTTTCGATAAATCTGCATATTTGATGGCAGAAATCCCAATAGTTGTCGCCAATTCTAGAAGATCTGCATCTGAGTAGGGTTCGGATTGTTTACTGAGAATCAAAGCCTTGGCACGCGCGATGGCTTCATCCAATAAATCCGTCAACTTAGTCACCCCCCCTTCCCGACTTTTAAAGGGTTTGCCGGATTTATCAAGAACCATGCCAAAACTGATATGCAGGAGAGATAATGAGGGAGAAGCAAAATCCGCTCGTTGTGATAAAAGAAACACTTGCTGCAGATGTAGCGCTTGGCGTCTGTCCACTACATACAAAATACGTTCGGCTTTTAATACATTTTGTCGATAGGAAATAGCCGCCAAATCAGTGGTGGCATATAAAAATCCCCCATCACTTTTTCTCACAATGATGGGTAAGGGCTCGTCATTTTTACCCTTAAACTCATCCAAAAAAACACATTGTGCGCCTTGAGCCTGAACCAACAAGCCCTTCTTACTTAACGCATCAATAACCCCTAGAAGAGATTCATTATAAGCACTTTCTGCTCTCACATCTGAGGGTTGTAAGGTCACACCCAAACGATCATAGACCTCCTGGCAATGGGCCAATGAAATCTTGATAAACCTCGCCCACATCTCATGACAGCGTTTATTACCTGATTGCAACAAAACCACATTTTTCCGCGCACGTTCAGCAAACAGAGGATCAACATCAAATCTTTGTTTAGACGCTTTATAGAAAGCCTCTAAATCACGAAGTTGCATATCGAAGCCATCGTGCTGCTCTTGATCTTCAAGATGAGCAAGCAACATGCCAAATTGAGTCCCCCAATCCCCCACATGATTTTGTCGAATCACGTGATGACCTTTGAATTCAAGAACTCTTGCAAGAGCATCGCCAATAATGGTTGAACGCAAATGTCCAACGTGCATTTCTTTGGCCAAATTGGGTGACGAATAATCAACCACAGTGACTTTTAGATGATCCGCAGGCAATACGCCGCAGGTGGGGGATCGATAGATCTTATTCAGTTGAGATAGAAGATACTGTTGACTTAAGGTCATGTTAATAAACCCAGGACCCGCCAACTTAACACGGGCTATATCATCATGAGAGGGGATACACGCTATCAGTTTGGTCGCCAAAATTCTTGGTGGTAGCCCTACGCTCTTCGCCAAAACCATCGCCATGTTGCTTGAAAAATCGCCATGCTCAGGATTGCGCGGTCGTTCTATAGTGATGTTTGATAAGGGAGAGACTGAAAAACCCTCTTGCATGGCAAGTTTATCAAGCGCTTGATTTAAAAGATATTCTATTATTTTTTGCATGAAAGGCTCAAATGATTGTAAAATAGTTTAATTGTACCAAAGGGTATCAACGTCGGGCGGGTTCTGTCAATATCTGAGCGATGTATCGACTAAATTCTTCAGAGGTCCTGCGTCTTGGGCGAGGTATACTGGATTCTGCTGTTAAAAACCATTGCAATTCTATTGCTTGATAATGAGTCAACCAGTTCCATAGCAGCGTCTCGTCGCGAGGGGAAAAAACGATAAATTCTATCATCGGGGGGGGGGTGTTGGGCCAACACTAGTTTCTAGCGTTGTAGGTGTTATGTTTCCTTGAGATGCTTCCAAGACTCCTAATCACCGTAAACATCTTTTCTATGCTTTATCGCAATTATAATTACAGTATGACTGTTGGGTTCAACACGATAAACAACCCGATAATCACTTACTCTCAAACGTCTATGTCCTCTAAGACTATATCTTAAAGGTTTGCCGAAACCAATCGGGTCGACCATTAAGCGTTCTTCTATGGCTTTCTGAATTAACTTTTTAGCCGATGTTGATAAATCAGGTATATCATCTTCGACCACGGACTCCAAATATTCAACTTGGTATAAATTACTTCCAGACATCGGCGTGCTTCACTTTTTTAAACTCCGCATGATCTCGGCTCTCTGCGATTCCTGAAAGAAACATATCCTCTCGACGATCTAAAGCATCCATTATAAGCTCCTTTGCCAAGCCAGAAACAGATTTATTCTCCTGATTTGCAAGATAAGAAAGTAAGCTCGCTGTGGACTCCTCAAAAGTAATATTTATTCGTGGATTTTTAGTTGGCATAACAAGCCCCCTTATGAATGTCTATGCTTAGAGTGTAGCACCTTTACATCACCCGTCAAATATTTTAAATTTCTCAGGTGTACCGCTTCACCAAGGTTGTCATTAAGGCAAACGATTTCAGCAAGGATCTGTTGCATATTCCAGCAGCGGTTGCTTATAACGAAAATGACCGAAAAATCCATCATCACTCCTTGTAAATCCTACTTCATCCTAAACGCGTTTCACCCATTGGGTCAAATAGGATCATTGTTTCACATGACATTTTAAGGCATTATTCAGTTAGGAACGGGCTAGTACTCATTAGGACCAATATGACCAAACCACAGCTTGCTATCGGGGTTTTCGACTCAGGTATGGGGGGATTGACTGTACTGCGTGCTTTAAAGCATCGCTTACCGAATGAATCCTTTATTTATCTTGGAGATACTGCACGATTGCCCTATGGCACAAAAAGTTTGCAAACAGTCACCCATTATGCAAAACAAATGGCTCGTGTCTTGGTTAAACGACGAATCAAAGCGCTGGTGATCGCCTGCAACACCGCCACTACCGCGGCACTACCCCATTTGCAAGCGATGTTGCCTCATATCCCAGTCCTGGGTGTGGTCGCCCCAGGTGCAATGGCTGCCGTACGCGCTACCCTCAATCAACGCATCATTGTTCTGGCAACAGAAACCACCATAGCAACTGAGGCGTACCATAACCTCATCACCACAGAACTACCAAAAGCAACGATTCTTTCCAGGGGCTGTAGTGTTCTGGTAGCACTCGCCGAAGAAGGGCTCGTGGATAATGCCATGGCAGAAACAGCCCTCCTCCATTATCTTAAAGATAGACAAGATGAAGACACCGTCCTGCTAGGATGTACCCATTTTCCAGTATTCAAGCCCTTATTAAGCCGCCTTCTTCCCGAAAACATTCGAGTGGTGGACTCAGCTGATGCAACTGCCAACGCCCTTCAACACATTCTCACAGAAAACGGTTTGCTAAATCCTAATCATTCAACCACAGGAAAAACACAATATTTAGTCACCGACTCCATCAGTCGTTTTCAAAAGGTGGGAGAACTGTTTTTAAACGAACCCTTGTTGATTAGCGACATAGAACTTATTGATGTTTAGGTTAGGATCGCGCCCGCTTAAGAGCCATCAACTTGATAATTAGGCGCCTGCTTTGTAATACTCACATCATGCACATGTGACTCACGCATGCCCGCATGGGTCACTTGAACAAATTGCGCATTTTTATGAAGTGCGTCTATCGTGCTGCAGCCTGTATAACCCATGCAAGAGCGCAATCCACCTAGGATTTGCATAATGATGGTTTGTACTGGCCCCTTATAAGGCACTCGCCCTTCAATGCCTTCAGGCACGAGCTTTTCAGCACCTTGACCCAACTCTTGAAAATAGCGATCAGCTGAACCCTGTGTTTGCGACATGGCGCCGATTGAGCCCATGCCACGATAGGTTTTATAGGTACGCCCTTGAAATAACTCTATCTCACCGGGAGATTCCTCAGTGCCTGCAAACATACCCCCCAGCATCACCGTTGATGCACCAGCCGCCAAGGCTTTGCAAACATCTCCTGAGAATCGAATCCCCCCATCAGCAATCACTGGGATTTTTCCTTTTAAGCCTGCGACCACATTCGCAATGGCTGTGATTTGAGGCACACCGACGCCAGTCACTATGCGTGTAGTACATATGGATCCAGGGCCAATCCCTACTTTTACGGCATCAGCCCCCGCTTCAGCCAAATCCCTTGCGGCAGCTGCGGTTGCAATATTTCCACCAATCACTTGCACCTCAGGGAAATGTTGTTTGATCCATTTGATACGATCTAATACCCCCTGAGAATGCCCATGTGCCGTGTCAACGATGAGTACATCTACGCCTGCCGAAACAAGAGCGGCCACGCGATCATCCGTACCCAAGCCCACCCCAACGGCAGCACCAACTCTCAATTGCTCCGAACTGTCTTTACAGGCATAGGGATTGTCTTTCGCTTTTTGAATATCTTTGACAGTGATGAGGCCCCTCAAACAAAACGCCTCATTAACGACAAGTAATTTTTCAATACGATGCTTGTGAAGCAGGCTTCGAACCTCCTCACGGGTTGCCCCTTCTTTCACCGTAACCAATCGATCTTTACGAGTCATCACAGCAGACACTGGCAATGACAAGTTCGTTTCAAATCGAATATCACGACTCGTCACAATGCCCACCAAATGCTCTCCATCGACCACAGGAACGCCTGAAAAATTATGTTTGGTCATGACATCTAATAATTCTTTGACAGAAAGTCCAGGGGGCACCGTGATGGGATCCTTCACCATCCCACTTTCAAATTTTTTAACTTTAATCACTTCATTCGCTTGATCCTCAATACTCATATTTTTGTGAATGATGCCAAGACCTCCTTCTTGGGCCATAGCAATGGCCAGGCGTGACTCAGTTACCGTATCCATAGCAGCGGATATCAAGGGCATGTTTAATTGAATATCTCGGGTCAATTGCACAGTGAGCGTCACGTCTTTTGGCAATACCACCGAATGCGCAGGAACCAATAAAACATCATCAAAAGTCAACGCTTGTTGAATGATAGAAAGCGGCATACCACACTCCTTGAGGAATTTATTCAAATATGATACAAAACTTAGACTTGAATAACCATCACAATTCCGTGTAGACTAACTGAAATTTACTCACAGAAAGGGCTTTGCATTGGCCAAAATCATTGTTGTTACCTCTGGGAAAGGGGGTGTTGGCAAAACCACATCATCAGCAGCTATTGCATCGGGCCTTGCGATGCGAGGGCATAAAACGGTAGTGATTGATTTCGACATTGGTTTACGAAACCTTGACATCATCATGGGTTGCGAACGTCGAGTCGTTTACGATTTCATCAATGTCATCAATGGAGAAGCCACTTTAAAACAAGCACTCATCAAAGACAAACGCCTCCCACAACTCTGTATTTTGCCTGCCTCTCAAACCCGAGACAAAGATGCATTAACACAAGAGGGTGTTGAGAAAATTTTGAATGAGCTTTCCCAAGATTTCGCATACATCATCTGCGACTCACCAGCAGGTATTGAATCAGGCGCATTGATGGCCATGTATTTCGCTGATGAAGCCATCATTGTCACCAATCCTGAAGTCTCCTCTGTCAGAGACTCCGACCGAATCTTAGGCATTTTAGCGAGCAAGACCAAGCGAGCCATTGAAGGCACAGATCCTATCAAAGAACACTTGCTGCTTACTCGATATGATCCTATTCGTGTTGAAAAAGGAGAGATGCTGTCCGTACAAGATGTCAAAGACATTTTAGCCATTCCATTAATTGGCATCATTCCAGAGTCCAAGTCGGTGCTGAAAGCCTCAAACACAGGCGTTCCTGTGGTTCTTGATGAACAGTGTGACGCCGGTATCGCCTATCAAGATGCTATCGCTCGATTTGTCGGCGAAGAGCGACCTATGCGCTTTGTACATACCGATCGCAAAGGCATTCTTCGAAGGATATTTGGTAAAAACAAGGAGAGTGTCACACCATGAGTATCTTTAACTATTTGCGAAGACGCACCAGTGTAACAGCATCGGTAGCTAAAGAACGCTTGCAAATCATCATCTCACACGAACGTTCGCAGCGAAGTGCGCCTGATTATTTACCCAAATTACAAGAGGAAATCCTAGCAGTCATCGCTAAGTACGTACCGATTGACCGTGAAAAGGTCAGTGTTAATCTTGAACGATTAGGAGATAGTTCGGTTCTTGAGTTGAACGTTACGATGCCTGACTAGAGTGTATGTTAAAGCGTGATATATCAACCACAAATGTTCTAGTAGCAGCTGCAGGGGGCATGATAGGTTCAGGCTGGTTATTCAGCCCTTTTATCAGTGCTCAAATCGCGGGACCTAACGCCCTTTTTAGCTGGGTTATTGCCGCTATCTTTATGTTGTTCATCGCCCTTCCCCTTTGTGAGCTGGGCGCCATGTTTCCTATTTCAGGTGGAATGGCCAATTATCCTACCTTTACACATGGCAAGGACATTGGATTTCTTTTTGCTTGGGTTTCTTGGCTGTCTTATGTGGTCATGACGCCCATTGAAATTCAAGCCATTTTGCAATACAGCAGTCATTTTTTTCCTTTGCTTATCTTGAAAAACCATACGGAAACATTTCAGTTATCTTCTTATGGGTATTTGGCCGCTATTGCCATCATGTTTTTTGTCGTCCTTTCAAACACCTTTGGAATTAAATTTCTAGCCGAGTGTAATAAATACACAAGCCTCATCAAATTTATTTTACCGAGCATTGCTATCATCTCCTTGATTCATACAGCGCCCTCTTTTACTAACCTGCAGTTCGATTTAAGCCACAGAGAAGATTGGGAGCATGTCTTTTCAGCACTTTCTGTCGGAGGAGTGGCCTTTGCCTTCACTGGCTTTCAAAATGGACTCATGCTTGCAGGCGAGGTCAAAAACCCGCAACGAAATATCCCAATCGCTATCTTAGGGGCTGTCCTCATAGGTTTTATCCTTTATTTCATGTTGCAGCTCAGCTTTCTCATAGCGATCCCACAAAGTTACTTAGCCCATGGTTGGGGATCTTTAAGTTTTCCCGGGGATAGTGGGCCCTTGGTGGGGTTAACGCTGTTATTAGGCCTATCAACTGTTGCCTTGCTATTACTCTTTGATGCCGCTTTTTCACCCTTCGGAACGGCTCTTGTGTATACTGCCGCCACCTCACGCATTGTATATGGCATGGCCACTCATGAACATCTGCCTAAAATTTTCTTAAAATTAAATCGCTACAACATTCCTTACGTCACCCTTTATGTGAATTTAGTCGTTGGTTTGCTGTCTTTTCTACCTTTCCCAGGTTGGCAAAAAATGGTTGCTTTTCTTTCCTCCACCAGTATTCTTTCCTATGGCATTGGTCCCATCTGTTTGTTGGCCATGAGAACGCTTCAGCCCAATACGCCCCGGCCATTCAAACTATCCGGCGCACACATTTCGTGTCATATCGCATTTTATGCGTGTAATTTAATGCTCTACTGGTGTGGATTTGACATCATCTGGAAGCTGTTTATCGCCATTGTCATTGGATTTGTTATCAACCTTGTCTCTCAGCGTAAAAGGTTATCTACCTGCTCTGCCGGAGTTTACTGGTTTGCTTTTTACATGATTTCTTTGTTAGGTATTTCATATCTTGGGTCTTTCGGCGGGATTAAACTTTTGATCTTCCCCTTCGACATTGTCCTGATGTTACCGTTCAGTATCCTCATGCTCTATGGATCACAACGCTGTATTCTCAACACAGCCCAAATGACTGAACTTACAAAGTTTGTTACAGAACAGGAGGAACCCTTAGGATCTGGGGCGAAATAACATCCACATGACATAAGTTTTAACGCCTGAGTCCTGAAAATGATCAAAATCACCCTCCTGGATTGGACTTTACTCTTGTCAATAGGTACTATGCGCGCCTCGATCTTCATGATGGATATCTATGCCAACGCATATAAAACAGACGTTCTACACATACAATCCCCATTATCATGTCAAAATTTGGCTTAGCCAAGATCCTTGTCAATATTTAAATCTCACCAATCAATTACGATTAATTAAAATGCGGGCTAAAAATCCGGGTGATATTATATACTTGATATATGACAGCGCTTTATTTACAACTGATCCACATCAATTATCGATTCTGATGAAGGAGCTCCTATGTTTTTGCGAGAAACATACCCTTATTCCAAGAGATGTGCGTATTGATGTTATTCCTAAGTGTACGACCCTATTAGAGTCGAATTTAATTCAGGTGTATGAAGATAATATAAAACATTTAGGAGAGGCTGGCGGAAATGTTGGGACAGCAAGCGACATCTTACGCTGGCTTGCTCCGGTCTATGAATTAGGAACATATACCGATTTTGATGTGGCTGTGGATACAAGCCATCTGCCCCGTACCATTTTTGTAGAACGTCCTTTATTAGCCAATATTGGAGGCGTATATTTTAAAAACGGCATGAAATCGCTCTCATTCAACAATGATATATTAGCCATCGTTAAACCAGAAGCTATGATGCCTCTGATTCGTTTTATTCAACAGTCTCTGTTTGATGCATGTCGAGTGAGATTGGGCACTAGCCCCTATATGGAGTTTATAGAAGCATTTCACCGAGACGCTTTTTCATTATTTGCAAGCCCCATAACCCTGCCCCAAAGATTTGATTCATTATATAAATTACATAGTATGAATCAGCAGTCTTCTGCACGTGAAATGCGCGCTGCTATCTTATTAGAGACTAACAATAACGAGGTGTTTTGCGCATCTATGGGTTATACAGAGTCTTCTTTTTTTAGAGCTTTGAAAGAAAAGTCTTCGAAATATGCCGACCCATCATTGGATGAGTCGAGTATGATCACCAGACTACGTAACAAAGATCGTGAATTACTGTTAAAAAATAGCGTGGTCTACACCACAGGCCCAGGACGAGTTGGTGGTGTCATTTTTCTATACAAACATTTTCGCACAGCGGAGGGGTTTGAACAAATTGTAAGCCCTTACGCCTTTTCTTACACAAAGTATGGCATGCCTAACTCTTTTGTTTCAAAAAACAGCTGTCCATTGCATATCTCGTCAGAAGACTATCAGAAAGAACTAGAGGGAAGTTGTCTCGGGAAAACCTGTGATGCCTCCTGGCTTCAAGCAGGTCAGGATTTGTTACTATCTGAGGAAGCTAAAATGCCTCATGCAGCCATAAAAATCCAATCGTTTTTTAAGCAAACACAACGAGACAGAAAATCATCTCAAAGCACCTCAGCCACTTTAGGATCGGGAGCGAAATAAATGAATCCTTGGTCAACTCTCCCAAGGATTGACCATATCTACGCCAGTTTTCTCGAAGTCTTTTATATTCCTTGTGACCAGGGTCATACCATGCACCAAGGATGTTGCAGCGATCAACGCATCACGGATGTCATGGCCCTAATCACCCATCCTGAATCTTCTGTGGGATGCCCTCTTTACTCCAGCACTGGGATTCCTTACCTATCGTTGTGTCCAGGTAACATCCGTTTAAGAACCACATCCTTATCAATGAAATGATGTTTGATGGCGGCAACTATATGTAACACAATAAGCACAATCAACACCCAAGCCATCGTTTTATGTGATTGGTTCATCAACTTAGATAGCGCTTTATTCGGTGCAATGGGGAGGGACAAAGAAAACATTCCGAAATAAGACGGGATCTTTCCAGCGGCTACTGACATGATCCAACCAAACAAAGCCATGCAGATGATGCCAACATACAAAGAATAATGTAAAAAGTGTGCGGCAATTTTTTGCCATCTGGGTACAGAAGGAGGCAAGGCCGGCTTTCCACAATATTGTAACCAAAAAAATCGGGCAATCATCAAAAACAAGACTGTCAAGCCTGCGGATTTATGAATCATGTAGGCCACAGGTTGATATTGCTTTGGAATGCCATCTAGAAAAAAACTCAGCGAGAGCATGGTGATCACGATGATAGAAATGAGCCAATGGAAAGCTTTAGATCCAGCCGAGTAGGACGTCACGTTGGTTTTCATTGATACTCCTTATTTAAAGAACCTTGTACGGTTGTTTGCGTCAAATCCAGTAGCTCACGAATGGCCACAAAAAACATGGTATAAGTCAATGTGCTACTCGAACGTAAGTTAGATAATACTTGGCGCCATCTATCAATTAACGCTTTATGACTGGTTGCCCATGCCTCCAAACAGACCATAAAATCGGTATCCTTCTCATGAAATCCTAAGATTCCAGCGGTTAATTGACGCTGTTGCCAATCCAAATCATCGCGTAAGGCTTCCCGAGACAGGGCCTCCCAATGGCTATCTGTGGTATGAATGATGATTTGTGTGCGGATCCAGGCCAATTCAAGATACTCCTCAATATGGAAGTAAGCCTCTGATGCTTTGGTCAAACTGACTGAGAGGGTTCTAGCCACTTCAAGAATATCCATAGACGCAAATAATCCTCTGGATATGGTCAGTTCATGTGAAAGCTCAGATGAAATACCCATGGCTTTGTATTGTTCAAATAAATCATTGTATAGAACCTTCTGCTCAACGCCATATGCTTCAGGAAGTGCTTTTTTTAATTCTTGCATTCCCTCGGCATAAGCTTTAATCACTTTAGATATATCAAGTCTCATGCGTTGATTTCGTAAAAACCAGCGCGTTATCCGTCTTAGCAGACGGACATAAAGCATCATGATTTCAGATAGTTTTTCAGCAAGAACAATAGCATCCAAAGCCTCAATTTGCTGCCAAATCTCATCCATGTTAAGCAGACTTCTGGTGATCATATAAGCGCGAACGATTGCTGACGCTGGCGCTCCTGTTTCATCCTGCATTCGATAGACAAAACTAAAGCCCATTTCATTCACCATGATATTGCTCAGTTTCGTTGCAATGATTTCCCGCTTAAGGGGATGATTTTGCATCTGCTTACTGAAGCGATGTTGCAATGGCTTAGGAAAGGAGCTGACTAGGCATTCCTTAAGATAGGGATCTTCTGGGACATCGGAGGCAAGAAGTGACTCTTTTAGAATCATTTTACTATAACAAAGCAGAACACACATGCTAGGAGAACTAAGTCCCATACCTAACAATTTATGCTCGATGAGCTCTTTTTCATTCGGCAAAAATTCAAGAGATCGGTCTAGTTTTCCGGAACGCTCTAGTTCAATGATATATCGAGAATGGAGTTCAACTGAACGCAAGGATTGGGCCACAGATAAACTGATGGCTCGAGTTTGCAAGTCAATGTCACGCAAGACAAGACTTGCCACTTCATGGGTCATCGCGCTTAAGAGTTCATTACGCTGCTTTTCAGTGAGATCACCTTCCACCACAATACTATTGAGCAATATTTTGATATTGACTTCTTTATCAGAACAACTAACCCCCGCTGAATTATCAATAAAATCAGTATAAATGAGCCCACCACTGAGGGAGTACTCAATTCGTCCCAATTGGGTAAAGCCTAAATTCCCACCTTCTCCAACCACTTTGCAGCGGAGTTGTTTCCCATTGATGCGGATCGCGTCGTTGGTACGATCGCCGACATCGATATTGGTCTCAGTTTGTGCCTTAACGAAGGTACCGATTCCAGCACTCCATAACAAATCAACTTTTGACTTAAGAAGGATTTTGATCAACTCATTTGGCTCAATGGTTACCGGTTTGATGCCAAAAATTTGCTTCATCTCTTTGCTTACGACAATTGATTTGGCACTACGATTAAAAACCCCCCCACCTTTAGAGATTAATTTTTTATCATAATCGGCCCAAGTGGACCGGGGCAGGTCAAATAAACGTTGACGCTCAATGAAACTAGCTTCAGGAGACGGATTTGGGTCGATAAAGATGTGCATATGATTAAACGCCGCAACCAGTTTGATATGCTGTGATAACAACATGCCATTCCCAAACACATCTCCCGCCATATCGCCAATGCCAACAACGGTAAAATCAGTCGTATGAATATCAAAAGCCATTTCATAAAAATGACGCTTGACCGATTCCCAAGCACCCTTAGCAGTAATGCCCATCTTTTTATGGTCATACCCCATTGAGCCACCGGAAGCAAAAGCGTCACCTAACCAAAATCCATATTCATGTGAAATCTCGTTGGCTATATCAGAAAAGGTAGCCGTGCCTTTATCGGCAGCCACCACCAGATAAGGATCGTCATCATCATAGCAAACTACCCCAGTAGGCTTGACTATCAATCCGTCTTGATAATTATCGGTGAGATCAAGTAAGCCACGAATGAATTGTTGATAGCAGCAGATCCCATCGGACAAAATCTCCTCTCTAGTCCCATTGATGGGTAGACGCTTAGCCACAAAGCCACCCTTGGCTCCACTGGGCACAATGACGGCATTCTTAACTTGTTGTGCCTTCATTAAGCCGAGTATTTCAGTTCTAAAATCTTCTCTTCGATCTGACCAACGTAACCCGCCACGGGCCACTTTCGCACATCTCAAATGCACTCCTTCAAATTTAGGAGAGTATACAAAAATCTCAAACAAAGGTAATGGACGCGGAACACCGGTGATTAATTTTGTATTTAATTTCACCGATAAATAGGTTTTATGATGTCCGTGCTTGTCAAGTTGGTAATAATTCGTGCGAAGCGTCGCGGTGATGGCTTGAACATAACGACGAATGATTTTGTCCTCATCCAGATTAGAAACATGTTCCAAATCAGCAATGATGTCATTACTTAATTGATGAGCCAACTCATCACGGCGTGCATAACGTTCAGGATGAAATCGACACTCAAAAAGGTGAACCAATTTTTTCGAAATTTCTGCATTTCCATTCAAAGCTGTTTCGATGTAATCTTGGCTAAAAATAAACCCAATTTGCTTGAAATATTTTGCATAAGCACGTAGAATAGACACTTGACGCCAATCCAACCCTGCTGATAAGACCAATTCATTAAAACCGTCGTTCTCTGCATCACCAAACCAAACCCGTGTGAAGGCATTTTGAAACAAATCTCTGATATCATCTATTTTAAGCTTATTTCCTTCGGGATAATGCAGGGAGAAGTCGTTGATCCACGCCTCTTTTCCATTTTCAAACTTCAGCAAATAAGGACGTTCACTGATGGCGCGTAACCCTAAATTCTCAATGATGGGAATCACATCTGACAAAGGGATGGTGGTGTCATACTGATACATCTTCAGTCTAAAGTGATCAGAAAACTCATCCAATGGTCTATAAAAATTCATACCCAAGGTATATCAAAAACAGCGGTTCTTGGTGAAAAAGTCGCCGTATAGACTGCGGGAAAAGCATTTTTGTATAGGGCGAATAAATGGTTAGACTGCTCTTCGCCAAATGATTCTGTTAATAAATGCTGTAAATCATCGGTCCATGAGCGCCCTACTTCGATGAGCTTTTTTTCAATGTCCTTAAAATCGTAGTCGATGGTCTCTTTTGGATCAATACGAATCAGAAAATGAATACGTGCCAAAACAGATTCTGAAAAGCGGGTTGAAAAAGTGATTTCTTGAGCCCGAAAGCATTCTTTTAAGACTTTTTCCATCGCCTCTCTAAGTTCCGTATTAAATCGTTCTTTGGGGACATACACCAAGCAAGACACAAAACGATGATAAACGTCCATTCGTGCAAACATTCGGATCCGGCGACGCTCCTGCATATAGAAGATGCCCATTGCCATTTCTAAGAGCTCATCTTCTGAGCCTTGAATCAAATCATCCCGAGGTAATGTCTCAAGGATATTGAGCAACACTTTACCTGCGTGGCTTCTCGGATTTAGGAGAGAGTTTTGCATGATCAAAACCACTTTATGTCGCAAAAAAGGGATGTGTTTGGGATTCGTATTGTATGCCGCTGAGGTATAAAGCCCAATAATACGTCGCTCTCCTATCACCTCACCTTTGTCGTTAAATCGTTTGACCCCAATATAATCTGTATAAGCTTCACGATGAACAGTCGCTGTCGTGTTTGTTTTTGACATGACCAGGATTCGATTGGACAAGGTGAGCTCTATGGCCTCTGGCCCCATGGTTGAAATACAACGAGCATTGGATTCTTCGACTTCAGGCCGTAGCAATCCCAAACCCGTTCCCGGAATAGCTTGCAAGAAAGTCTCTTTGCCTTTGACGACCAATATATAATCTCGGAGTCCGAGAAAGGTAAAATGATGATCTTCAATCCAAGTTAAAAATGCTTTGGTTTCCTCAAATTCGTTCTTATCGAGAAAAGCTTTGGTTAAATCTAATTCTTTGATAATTTCCTGAACTTTTTTTCGCATAGGAAGCCAGTCTTCAAAAACCGCACGATTATCTTCTAAAACTCGTTCAATATGACGGTAAAGTTGTTCTAATACGTAAGGATCCGTTTGCCTATCAATCTCCATAAGGATAGGTGCTTCAGCCAAAACACCCTCAGGCATCTCCGAGTGCCTCGGAAACACCGCAGTCACTTCATGATTTGCATTTCGTTCGACATGCATACCCCCCATATGAATGATCAAATGAGAGAGCAGTCCCATGCGATTGATCACCATGCGCAATGAATCCACCAAAAAGGGCATATCATCACAAATGACTTCAACAACGGTATGAGTTGTTTGCCAGCCATGTCGTTCAAAATCTGGGTTATAAATACGAATTTTAATCTCGTGCTGCGCGCGCTGGTATATAAGAGCCCAAAAATTACCTGCTGCACCATATAAATCATCTACTTCCCATTCTTGGAGATCCTCCATAGCCACCGTGTTAAAAAACTGAGTTACAAATTCAGAACAAAGGGAAGCTTGCTCAGAGCTCATTTCTTGCTCTAATTTGTTGATGACTGCGGTAATGATCGCGTGTTTCCCTTCTTCAAATTTGTATGACATTCAATAACCTCAATATTTTAACTATGGAAAGTATAAACGATGACTCTCACTTAAGGAACGGGCTAGGGCCTAAGGATTATAATTGGACTTTGGACAGAAAGACATGAAAAGGTCCTCATGTCTTTCTGTCCAAAGTCCAATTATAAACTGATACTCTTAATTTGTCTTGCTTCGACAGCTTCGACAAAGTCCAAGTTGTATAGGGCTCTGAAAAAATATAAAATATATGTCTTTGAGTTTTGAATTACTGCGGTACAATTCATTTACGGCGTGTTGACAAGTAGGGTCGCGAGCCAAACATCGGAAGTATTTATTTAATCATAGTAGGATTTCGAATGACCAATCAAAAAAACACTTACCAACCCACCAATTATCTTTTGGCGTGGGCCGCACATGCCTTCACGGCAAGTGCAGCATATGTAGGTGTATTAACTCTTGTCAAAATCTATCATCAACAATATCAACATGCTTTATGGTTGATGTGCATTACAGTTTTTATTGACGCCGTTGATGGTACCTTTGCCCGCTTGGTGCATGTCAAAAAGGTGTTGCCGATGATTGATGGGGCACTTCTGGACAACATTGTTGATTATTTGAATTACGTGATCACACCATGCTTCTTTTTGTTGGTCAAACCAGGGATGTTACCGCCCTCTTTAGCCTTAATTATTGTGATAGCCATCACCATCACCTCCTCCTATCAATTTTGCCAAGCAGATGCGAAGACAATAGATCATTTCTTTAAGGGATTCCCATGCTATTGGAATTTCACCGTGTTTTATATGTTTATTTTTAATACAACACCTACCTTAAATGCGGTGATATTGATCGTTTGTTGTGTGCTTATTTTTGTTCCAATCAAGTATGTCTACCCTTCTCGGATCGATTATTTGACCAATTCCAATCGACTCAAAATTCTGATGCATTCTTTTTCAATACTTTACGGGATCAGTACCCTGCTTTTATTGTGGTATTACCCTGAAAATAATATTTTTTGGCTCAGTTTATCGTTTGGTTATGTGGTGTTTTATATGCTAATAAGTCTTTATCGCACTTACTCTCCTCTCAAAATAAAACCGAAAATCACGATTGATGATTAATTTAGGACAACAACATGTTTATCAACTTTAAATTATTGCTCATTCTTTTAATACAAGCCATTATCACAACGACCATCTTCGCATCAACTTTCCCAAAAGGTTGTGAGGTCAGAGGATTTGGCTATAGTGACAATTACTTAATTCTGAATGAAAAAGGCCAACAATCCTTTTACCTCATCCAAAATCGTTCAAATCATGCGATAGAACTTGAACATCATGAGCCCAAAGACGTCTTCATGAGTCATAAATTGCATAGTAAATTAGACTCATTTCAATGGTCAGCTTTCGCTTCAGATGTTGAAGGCTTATATTTCAAGTGTTTCACTCAAGAAGGTGACCTTGAGAACAGCTTGAAATGCAGCGATGTTTTGGATGTTTGTCAATATCCACGAGCTAAATTTGCATTAAGCAACATGGGCAACTACTGGGTATCAAGCAATAAAAATCAAGCGCAGGTGATTAAAGAATCTGCAGCTAAAGGTATTTTTTTACATTGGTAAGGAAGTTCTATGGTAAAAATAAGTTCATCTATGCTGCCTTTGGGTACAAAAGCACCTGCTTTTTCATTGTTGGATGTGGTGAGTGGTGAAACCATAAGCCTCTCTGAAAATCACACATCTATTGCCACCGTCGTGATGTTTATTTGCAACCATTGCCCCTATGTCAAACATGTCAGCAGCCAATTAATTCAACTCGCAAATGATTATCAAGGACATGGGATCCGTTTTATTGCCATCAACTCCAATGATATTGAACAATATCCAGATGACGCTCCTCTGCACATGAAAAACTTAGCAATAGCTACGAATTATCCCTTCCCCTACTTGTTCGATGAAACCCAAGAAGTAGCGAAAGCCTACCAGGCCGCATGCACACCGGATTTTTTTGTGTTTAACCAACAAGGATTACTGGCCTATCGGGGTCAATTAGATGACTCTCGACCTGGGAATAACATCACTGTAGATGGCCAGTGCATACGCACAGCCTTAGATTGCCTTCTTGCAAATGCTCCAATAACCCTTCAACAAAAACCAAGTTTGGGGTGTAATATCAAGTGGAAGTAGGGTTGATTGGGCTGGAGGGCAGCGAAACGTTCACGTAAGAAACCAAATTGTTCAAAACTCAGAAGATCTTGCCCTGAGGTGGGCAAAGCAGTAGCATGCCCACATTAGGATCTGGCGCGAAATAACTTCCTGTTTTTTCATCAAAATGATGTCCATCTTTGCGCAAAAACAGGAAGTTATTTCGCGCCAGATCCTAAAGAAACCCTACGCAGCAACGACCTCAACTTGAAGTTCTGCGATAACATCACCGTGAACATGAATTTGAACCACGTATTGTCCGATAGAATGCAATGGGCCATCCGTCATGACAATTTCGCGTCGGCTCACTTCAACAGATTGCGCGGTTAGTGCATCATGAATGTCGTGAACACCAATGGAACCATACAGTTTACCTTCTTCACTGGCCTGGGCAGATAACGTCACTTTCAACTTTTGAATCTTTGCTGCACGTGCTTCTGCTGCAACTAGTTGAGCCTGAGCGTTTTTCTCTAGATCGGCTCTACGTTCGTTAAACAAAGCTACGTTTTTTTCAGTAGCAAATACGGCTTTGTTTTGAGGAATAAGATAATTTCGACCATAACCAGGTTTGACGTTGACCTTATCGCCTAGCAAACCTAAATTTCGGATTTTTTCTAATAAAATGACCTGCATTTTTCAAACCCCTTATATTGTTTTACCGGCATCAGACGGCAAATACATTCTAAAATTAATCAAACTGTCTAGTGAACCAAAAAGCACATAGATAGGTAACATGATGAACGGCAAGAACAAAAATGTGAGCAGCAGAATAGGAATCAGGATTAGGGATTTTTGTTTCCCAAATACTGTTAATATCAAGCTCAAACCAGCTAGCATGAAGTAGAGCATAAACAAAGGGAGTATGCTCGCGGCAATCAAGCTATGCTGACTCGCGGCGTATATCAAGATGACCCAGAGCCCAAGTCCAATCTTTTCAGCACGGAATGAGAGCATTTCACGCCGAAACTCTCCGGGAAAGAAAAGAAAAGATTGCATGGATCGAGCGCTCATCAAGGATAACAGGGCTGAAAAAATCACCCCAACCGACTGAAGGCCAAGGAAATAACTGGCAATAAGCATTTGATCGGAACCTATTTTGTCGACAATGTAGGTTAACAAACTACTATCCGCTTGAACCTCTCGCAGTGCTGCTTGTAAATACAAATATTGCGCCATCACAAGATCCGGCATCAATATCTGTAAAAGCAGGGCTACGAAAAGCACTTGCAGCAGACAAACGCCTGCAACAGCACGCCAACTAACGGTCATCCTTAAAACAGATGCCGCAATAAAACAAGGCAGGAAAGTCGTTAATACATTCACAAGTGCAATGCTTGCTGACGTTGAAATCAGAGACAATCCAAAGCTTGCGGAACCAACAATACCCAACAAAAAACCACCTGCTCGAACACCTTTTCTGAGGGTCACCAAGGCGATGATAGCCGCGGACAACCAAAGAGTGTAAGGTAGGAAAGCCAATGCAACCGCATTCAACACAGCATGTTGCTTACGTTCAAGCAACAGATGGGCTTGTTTTGTCATGAGACTTCTGAGCCAGTTCATCTTTATTTATGACTATCGCAGTAAGCCAACAAGCCTAAAAATCTGGCATGTTTGATGGCTTTGGAGATTTGCCGTTGAGCACGGGCTTGTATTCCTGTGATACGACTCGGAACAATTTTACCTGTTTCTGAAATATAGTTTTTCAACATACCCACGTCTTTATAATCAATCTCATTGACACCGTCAGTGGTAAAACGAGCCATTTTTTTTCTACGAAAATATACAGACATCAAAGTTCTCCGTTAGGCTACTCGAGCTTCTTTTTCTTTTCTCATCATTACTGACTCACCCGTGATGGCGTGTTTTTGAACGATGATCAAGTTTCTTAAAATAGCGTCATTGAATTTGAACGCATTTTTGAGCTCATCGAGCACATCTTGGTTACATTCAATGTTCAGCAGAATATAGTGTGCTTTGTGCACATCATTGATAGGATAAGCCAACTGCCTGCGTCCCCAATCTTCTTTGCGATGGATGATGCCTTCGTGCTTGGTGATGATGCCCTCGTAACGCTCGATCATGCCAGGCACTTGCTCGCTTTGATCGGGGTGTACAAGAAACACAATTTCATAATGTCTCATGTTGTCTCCTTGTGGGTAAAAGCCTTCCATGGATATGTCATGGTAAGGCAAGGGTTGGGATTATAGCTGATTTTTAATGAATTGAATACCTGGGTATAGAAAAACTCCAGACAGGGTGCTGGACAACCTCACCTGAAGAGACGTAGAAGGCCATTCACCACCTCAATATGTGACAAAGTCATTGCATTGCTTGCTAAAATAAGTTATAACCTGTTAAAAAATAACAAGGTTTTTTTAATGAACATTGTAACCATCTCCTTCGAAGAGCCTCTCATTATTTCGGTGAACAATGAACTGGTTCAATTGATTGCTTTTAAAACACAAGAGCATGGGAATGTTAAATTTGGCATTGAAGCGCCCCGTACCGTGAATGTCCATCGCGAAGAAATTTATCATGCGATCAAACTCAAGCAACAACAATTGGATTCCGAATAACGCCTTTTCAAACAATCGACCTGTTCTCATAGCAGGGTTATCGTTATTGTTTTTCTCGTTATTCGCACTGGTTATGAATCTAGTTTATGACCATTATCCAGCCAACAATTACTTCCCACCCGAGACATTGCTCGCTGGTATTAGCTTGGGGTTGATCTATTTAGGCCTCACCATACAATTAGGAAAATCAACTCGACTCACCCTCATTATCCAAGAAATTCTGTTTTTCTTTGGAGTCCTGGCGGTCATGGCTCTAGCCACCAATGCAGCACAATTAACCCCTTTTCCCACGATTGACCACAAAATCATCGCCTTCGAGCGTTCATGGCATATCGATTTGAACCATTGGATGTCATATGCGCAGTCTATGCCGATGCTCACAAGGCTTTTGGAGTTTGCCTATAACAGCCTACCTTATCAAATGGTGTGTATTCCTTTGGCGCTGATTTTGATCAATGAGAAGCACTATGTTCGCGAGTATTATTTCTTTCTAATGCTCTCTGCCACCTTAGGCTTCGGTTTTTACTATTTTTTTCCGACCACAGCACCTGCCAGTATGATAACTAGTGATTATTTCACTGCGGCTCAACACGCAACGGCTTTGAAATTCTCACAGTTGCATCACCACATCCAGCCCACCACACAAGAAGGTGGATTAATAGCGCTTCCCTCTTTTCATGCCATTTGGGCTTGGTATTGTCTTTACATCCTAAGAGGTTGGCCGTTTGCGATGATCCTTCTCATGCCCCTGAACCTATTGCTCCTGTTCTCTTGTGTTCTGCTAGGATGGCATTACCTCTCGGACCTTTTGGGCGCTGTGGTGGTCGTAGGCCTGACACATTTAGTATACAACTCTTTTCGCTTGACGTTTGATAGCGACTCCTCTATCGTCAGCAACACTTGATGCAAGATTTTGAACCCAATCTCCCAAACACCAAATAATGAATTTATTGACCCTGACCCAACAGACCCTACGTATCCCAATATCCATCGCTCGAGATGCGCCTCTTTTGCGTTCATTATTTGCAGGAATCCTGCTCCCTTTTGGATTTGCACCGTTTCATTTCCCTGGATTAGCGATTTTGGGCGTGGCCCTGTTGTTCGCACAATTAAATGGCCGTACTTCCAAGGATTCCTTTTGGATAGGCTTTGTCTTTGGGCTTGGATTTCTAGGTTTTGGGGTGTCTTGGGTCTATGTCAGCATCCATGAATATGGTCATCTCAATGCGTTATTTTCTGCCGTCATTACCTCAGGATTTGTCTCTTATTTAGCCTTATTTCCAGCTGTACTTGCTTTGATTTACTCAAACCTTAGCTTAAAGCATCACCAGCTGTATCGTTGCCTTTTATTTTGTTCCCTTTGGTGTCTGGCAGAATATTTACGATCGTTTTTATTCACCGGATTTCCATGGATGCTATTGGGTATCACTCAGATGGATACCCCGCTAAAACCTTTGCTCCCCATTTTAGGCATATATGGTGTTGGCTTTCTGACTTGTTTTTCGGCCACTTGCCTGGTTGCGGCAATCGATACGTTGGGTCCCCGGCGTTATGTTTGGCTCAGTTCATTTATCGGCATACTTCTAGCCCCGTCATTATTGCAGGATATCTCTTGGACCAAAGTCCAGGAGACACCTATTTCGGTTGGGATCATTCAAGCCAATATGTCCATGCGCGACAAGTGGGATGAATCTTTGTTTTGGGACATTGTTGAAAAATATCAACACGCAACAGGACTCATGCTTGGTCATAAAAAACTCATCGTCATGCCTGAATCGGCTTTTCCTCTGCCTGCCAGTTATGTTAGCGATCAGCTTGAATCTCTTGATATCCTAGCAAAAGAGTCCGGTAGTGCTATTTTATTTGGCATTCCCAAAGCCACTGATTTGGATGAGACGGACTATTTCAATACTGTGGGCACATTGGGGATGGCTGAAGGGCAATATATAAAGCAGCATTTGGTGCCCTTTGGTGAATATATTCCACACCCTTTTCAACAACTGATGAAATGGTTGGCTCTTCCCTCCAGCAATCTGAAACCCGGAAAAACCAATCAACCTTTGATTCTTGTTGACCATCATCCTATCGCTTCATTGATCTGTTATGAACTTGCTTATCCCCATCTCCTGAGAAAACAGTTGCCAAAAGCTGAATGGATCGTCTCTATCAGTGATGATGGATGGTTTGGCCACTCTCTTGCGATGTATCAGCAGTTACAAATCGCACAAGGACTATCCGCACAAACAGGCCGTTATCAGGTCGTTTCAAACAATGATGGTCTATCTTCCATCATCAACCATCAAGGAACACTCATCGCATCCCTCCCCGCTTTCACTGGGGGTATTTTAGAATCAGAGATTTATCCTGCAACAGGGGTCACCCCTTGGTTTTATCTGGGTGATGTCCCGGTATTGTTCATCAGCGTCTTACTGCTGGCATTGGCCATCCGATCTCGTTACCTGATTTAACCTCATAGACTCTTGCTGCAATCGACAAGAGGCGTTATCCTTACCAACCCAACAAAATATTGCTTATCACACTATGGATATCAGTTATTTACCGAAGACAATCGAAGAACAGGCACAACAATACTGGATCAAAAAACAATCCTTTCATGTGACTGAAGATTTAAATAAAGAAAAATTTTATTGCTTATCTATGTTCCCATATCCCAGTGGCTCCTTACATATGGGACATGTTCGAAATTATACCCTGGGCGACGTGATTGCTCGTTATCAACGCGCTTTGGGTAAGAATGTCCTCCAACCCATTGGCTGGGATGCGTTTGGCCTGCCTGCAGAAAATGCAGCCATCAAACATGGCATACCCCCAGCCGAATGGACAAAGCAAAACATTGCAGCCATGAAAGAACAGTTTTTACGTCTAGGAAATGCTTATGACTGGCGACGTGAAATCACGACGTGCAATCCTGAGTATTATCGCTGGGAGCAGTGGTTTTTCATCAAACTCTATGAGCGTGGTATGGTTTATAAAAAAAATGCCGTGGTGAATTGGGATCCTGTCGATAAAACGGTATTAGCGAATGAACAAGTGGTGGATGGGCGCGGCTGGCGATCCGGCGCGCTGGTTGAACGACAAGAGATTTCTCAGTGGTTTATGAAAATCACACATTATGCTGATGAGCTTCTTCTGGGTCTTGATACTTTAGATGGCTGGCCTTTGCAAGTGAAGCAGATGCAACGCAATTGGATAGGCCGCTCAGAAGGAACAGAAATCTATTTCAAAGTGGATGGTTTTGATAAACGCCTTAAAATCTACACCACCCGGCCAGATACCTTGATGGGTGCCAGCTATTTGGCTGTTGCAACGGATCATCCCTTAGCAAAAAAAGCTGCCATCGATCATCCTGAAGTGCAAGCATTTTTACAAAGTTGCCAAGGTGTCCGCATGGCAGAGGCAGAAATTGCAACCATGGAAAAAAGAGGGATTGATACGGGAATGAGAGCCATCCATCCCATCAGTGGTGAAAAAATTCCCGTATGGATTGCTAATTTTGTCTTGATGCAATACGGATATGGTGCTGTGATGGCCGTTCCCGCTCACGATCAACGAGATTGGGAGTTTGCCCAAAAATACAAATTACCTCTAAAACAAGTCATTCAACCCTCAAAAAACGCTCATCATGATTTCAAAACTTCCGCCTATACGGCCGAGGGACAATTGATTCATTCAGACTCTTTTAACGGCTTACTTTCACCTGAGGCCAAGAAAGCAATCACCGAAGCATTGATCAAACTTGATGCAGGCAAATCAACCGTAAACTATCGTTTGAGAGATTGGGGTGTTTCTCGCCAACGCTATTGGGGTACGCCGATTCCTATGATTCACTGTGATGACTGCGGTATCGTTCCAGTTCCCGAAAACCAACTGCCTGTTCTGTTACCTGAAAATATTGCATTAACCGGGAACGGCTCACCGCTCGCTCAATGTCCTGAATTTTTGAACACCGTATGCCCTAAATGTGGGCAAGATGCGACTCGAGAATCCGACACCTTTGACACCTTCGTCGAATCCTCATGGTATTACGCGCGTTTTGCATGTAAAGGCCAAGAGAATGCTATGCTTGACGACCGAGCCAAATACTGGACCCCTGTTGATCAATATGTGGGGGGCATCGAGCATGCTGTCATGCATCTTCTTTACGCCCGCTTCTTCCATAAACTCATGCGAGATGAGGGTTTGGTCAACTCTGATGAACCGTTTCTCAGCCTATTAAGTCAAGGCATGGTCCTAAAAAATGGCCATAAAATGTCTAAGTCTCTTGGAAATATCGTTGATCCTAACCATTTGATCGATACATACGGTGCAGACACTGCGCGGCTATTCGTCATGTTTGCAGCCCCACCTGAGCAATCTTTAGAATGGTCAGACACTGCCGTTGAAGGTGCCCATCGTTTTCTCAAACGTCTCTGGGCCTTTTGCCACCAACACCAATCATTATTCGTGGAAGTCAATGACCAACGCTCGGATCTCAATACGCCATTCAATTGGCAAGTAACCAGCGCACGTCTGAAAAAATCCAGACTACTTGTGCATCAAATTTTGGCTCAGGCCAGCCATGATTATGAGCGTCATCAATTCAATACCGTTGTTTCAGGGTGTATGAAATTATTCAATGAAATGTCTTCTTACGCCATAGAAACCGAGGAAGACCCCATTTTTTTACACGAAGCGTTAACCTTCCTCCTGCAATTATTGGCCCCCATTACCCCTCATATTTGTCATCATTTGTGGCAGCAACTTGGGTTTGAGAAAGTGATCATTGACGCATCATGGCCTAAATATGAGAAAAGTGCTTTAAAAGCTGACGAGGTTGATTTTGTCGTCCAAGTGAATGGTAAACTACGCGCTCAATTTACAACGGTTAGCGATACGCCTAATGATACTTTGGTTGAAATGGCCTGTGCTCATGTATCGTCATTTTTGGCGGGGAAATCGATCATAAAGTCTATTGTTGTAGCCCATAGACAGTTGATAAACCTGGTGGTCAAATGATTTGTCGCCTCGACAGGAGACTCAAACAAACCTTCTGTTTTTGTGTGGTTTTGCTCCTTTCTGGCTGTGGATTTCATTTTCGTGGTGCGGTTAATCTACCCACCTGGCTTTCGAATGTGGCAGTCATTGTTCCGAAACAACATTCTGAATTAGAAACCATACTGAAAAATCAACTGCAGTCTTATCAGATCACACTCAATGACTCACCCGCTGCTGCAAAATTCTTGCTCATCATTGAAGATGATTCGATGCAACAGCACATCGCAGGCGTAAGTTCAAGCACAACGCCAAGACAGGTTCAAGTCACTTATGCTTTGCGTTTTAAATGTCAATATGCCAAAGGAAAAGACATAGTCCCATCCACTAACATCAGAGTGACACGACTGGTGACCATCAACAGTAACCGAATGTTGGGCTCAATGGATGAAGAGGGATTGCTCAAGTCAGAGATGAAGCGAGAAGCTGTGATACAAATCATCAATCGTTTGAGTCAGGCGCTAACCTAAAATGCTCATCAAATATCAAGCGTTGATCCCTCACTTGAAAAAAACCATGAAACCGATTTATATCGTCTCTGGAACCGATCTGTTTTTATTCAATGAAGCCACTCGCACCCTAAAGTCAGCATGGCGAGAAAAAGGCGACATGGATGAAAAAAGTTTTGACATCCTTTCACCGAGTGACTGGACAAGAGTTCCTGAAGAGGCCAACAGTTACTCCCTCTTTGGCGAACTAGTCCTCCTCGATATTCGTTTTAACAAAAAAACCATCGATGCTACCGCAAAGGCTGTGCTTGAAAAATATAGACAAAACAGCAACCCAAGATGTTTAATATTAATACAAGCAACTGAGGCCCCCGTCAAACAATGGCAAAGTTTATCGCATCATGAAAACGTGGTCGTGGTTCAAGTCACACCACTCAACAACATGGGCATGCTGAGTTGGATAAAAGACCAATTGACTAAACGACTCATCCGATGTGAAGCACAAGTTCCTCAGATAATCCAGCATCATACTCAAGGAAACATGCTCGCAGCCGCTCAAGTGATTGAAAAAATAGCCCTGATGAAGGATGAAAGCACAGTGACATCGGTAAAGGACGTCGAAGAGATCATGATTGATCAGTGCGATTTTCAAATGTATGAATTAGGCGACGCCTGTCTCTCAGCCAACTCACTCAAAACCCTTCATCTCTTGCGTTTCGCATATCATAACCGAGTCGAGCCAACGCTTGTTTTATGGTTGCTCACTCAAGAAATTCGACAACTTATTCAACTTTCTTATCTGCTGAAACAATCGATGTCTATCTCATCTGCGTGTGCTCAATTAAAAATATGGCCAAAACGGGTGACATCTTATGAGATGTGCCTCAAGCGCCTTCCGAAAGACACCCTTTATAGACTACTACAGGAGAGTAAGTCGCTCGACGAGCGAATTAAAACCAGCCAAGACGCGCAGATCTGGCAATCTTTTGAAAAATTAGCCCTTGACATTTGTCTTGGTAGCTTAGGATCGGGAGCGAAATAACTTCCTGTTTTTTCGCAAAAACAGGAAGTTATTTCGCTCCCGATCCTAAGGTCCTGGCTTGATATCTTTGGTATCTAATTTAACGGGCGTGCTTTTGGTGTCAAAAGTGCCGAGGTGCTTTATCAACAAAGGCATATAGCCACCTAGCCAATTCACCAAAGGTTCAAATCTAGAATATAGAACAGACTGGCTTGTGTATTTTTTATCAGCAAGGGTTGTCATATTGATGACCAACATCAACAGAGCTACAATAAACACCCCTCGAACAAACCCAAAGCCCATACCTAAAAGCCTGTCGGTACCACTCAACCCCGAACGTCGTAGGATAAAACTCAACAACGCATTGAACAATCCACCGACAAGTATCGTTGCCAGAAGGATAGAGACAAACGACACGATGACTCTGACTGTTTTATCTTGAATATACGACTGTAACCAAAAATCAACCGTGGTTGAATAGGTCATGGCAAGCCATATGGCCAATATCCAAATACAAAGGGCTATCAACTCTTTGATGAAACCACGAAATAGCCCTGTGAGCACTGAAAGCGCTATGACCGCAATGATGATATAATCAATCCAGTGCCAAGCCATGATTAGCTCACACCAGACTTAATGATAAAACCACTCAGTTTCAGCTTTTCGGACAATTGCTTTTGCAGCAGTTGCGCGTCACTCATCTGACTCAATTGCCCAACAGTGACCTTGTAATATTCACCCTGCTTGCCATTAAATTTGTTGTATGATGCCTTGTACCCATGGCTTATCAATTTGCTCACCAGTTGTTTCGCATTGCTTTGTTGCGTAAAAGAAGCCAGTTGAACCGCATATCTTTCTTTTTTTACAGCGACTGGTGAATGCTTGCTTGGAGCGAAAATAATTTTTTTCGCAGGGTGTGCAACAGCTCCTGCTTTGGCTATCTTTGCAGGCTTTGGCATCACTGGGACCATGGGAAGAACTGTTCTCGTGTTCAATGGCTCGGCTTTTGAGATTTGAGAGGTAGATTTATGGTCAACCACTGTCGGTAAATGCACCTCAGCCAACTTAATCGATCGAAACAAGGCTTGTTCTTTAGGGACAACCACTTTGGGTACGGTAGGTCTAGGTGGAAGCTTCATGGCTAGGTTCACATTTGCTTCGAAATGGTGATTTGATTTTTTCAGCACCGCGGGTATAAAAATGGCAGCAATGGATAGGATCACCACCAAACCCGTCAAGCGGTGTTTCACACGCTCATCCATAACAAATGTCATTTTAACTCCTCAAGCTTCGCCAGTATGGCACCTACTGTTAAAAAAGAACCATAAACAACTATGAGATCCTTAGGTTTTATCTTTTGGAGCACTTCTTGATAAGCCACCCAAGGACTGCTAAAACAGCTTGAAGTATGGCAGTTTTCAGCATGAATTGCACTCAATAATATCGATTCACTTGCTGCGCGCTTTCCCGTTAAGAGACAAGGATACCAGAAATCCACCCATTTTTTCATAGGTTTTATCAAACCACAAAGATCTTTGTCCTGCAAACCCGAAAATACCGCAAAAATTCGCCCTTTCCTCTCGTGATTTTGAACAAAGTTTGCCAGTAATTGTACGGCTTGTGGATTATGAGCGACATCAAAAATTGTTTTTATCTCAGATCCTATCACCTGTTGACGGCCCAAAAGAGCGACAGACATAAAGGCTTCTGCTATTTTTCCCATAGAGACGGGTAATGAAGGCAGAAGACATAGAACCGCCATCACCGCAGCAGATGCAGCTTTTAGATTGATATTAGGTCTCGGAAAACACACCTTGTTGCCAAGATAGGTAAGCTGAAGTTCTGTTGCAGACACGTTGAAAGAGTAGTGGGTGCCCAATTGATACAACGGTGTATTTAAGCGCTTTATCTCTCCAAGCACACTGAGAGGGGGGGAGGTGTCTGCATAAATAAGGGGGGTATTGGCTCTTAAAATGCCCGCTTTTTCATAGCCAATAGCCTCAATCGTCTCTCCTAAAAACAATTGATGGTCCAAATCTACTGTGGTGATGATGCATAAATCAGGTTCAAGGATGTTGGTGGCATCCATTCGACCACCTAAACCAACCTCAAGAATAATCACATCAAGTACAAAAGACTTAAAATAGAGCAAAGCAGCTAGTGTCGTCATCTCAAAATAGCTGAGCACGATCTCTTGGCGTTCTTTTTCAATAGCCAAAAACAACTGGCATAAGTCATGGTCTGATATGGGTTTACAATCAACCTTTATTCTTTCATTAAAGCGTAATAAATGAGGTGAAGTATAGGTTGCCACACGAAAACCTGCTGTGGCATAAATGGCTTCTAGAGAAGCAACCGTTGAGCCCTTCCCATTGGTTCCTGCAACGGTGATGATCTTGGCATCCCAAACGAGTAAGCCCAATCGAAATGCCACTGTTTTTATGCGCGTAAGACCGAGTTGAATCTCTTGTGAATGGGCGTTCTCTAGATGGGTCAGCCAGTCATTTAAAGAGGTCAATAACATTCCTAGGCCGGCGTGGAACGACGTGTTAATTTTGCAATCAGCTCTGCAATCGTCTCTCTGAGTTTGCTTCGCTCAACGATCATGTCGATGTGGCCATGCTCTAATAAAAACTCACTGCGTTGAAATCCCTCTGGTAACGTTTGGCGCACGGTTTGCTCAATCACACGAGGACCTGCAAATCCAATCAGAGCCTTGGGCTCAGCAATAATAACATCACCAAGACTTGCAAAACTAGCCGAGACCCCTCCCATCGTTGGATCAGTCAGCACCACAATAAAGGGCAGGCCAGTTTCGGCATATTTTGAAAGAACAGCAGATGTTTTTGCCATTTGCATCAGCGAAAACAATCCTTCCTGCATCCGCGCCCCACCACTGGCTGTAAAGCAAATATAAGCTCTATTTTCAGCCATCGCCGCATTAACCGCACGAACAAATTTTTCACCTACTGTAGCCCCCATGGACCCCCCCATAAAAGCAAACTCAAAGGCACTGGCCACCACAGGCTGTTGTTTGAGCAAGCCTTTTAAAACAATCAAGGCTTCATATTCCCCTGTGGCTTTTTGGGCTTGAGAAATTCTATCTTTGTATTTTTTTGAATCTCTGAATTTCAAACGATCCACAGGCTCAAGATCTGGCGCTATTTCATCTTGCCCGACGTCGTCTAGAAATTGGGCCAACCTATCCCGCGCAGAAAGTCGATGATGATGATTGCAATGAATACACACAGAAAGGTTTTTTTCCAGTTCGGAGCGATATAACACCTCACCACATCCCAGGCATTTCACCCACAAACCTTCAGGCACACCTTTTTTTTGAGAAGTCTCTGTTCTAATTCTTGAAGGTAGTAATTTTTTAAACCAGCTCATGTTGAAAATTCCATTGGCCTTAATCATTTTGACAATGATATCGCGAAAATGATTTTTGAGCTTGCTATTTCATTTAAGTTTATTACGCTTTGGTCGCTATCTAAGGTAGAACACCCTAGATTGGAGCAAAGATGAAGCGTGTAGGGAGAGTGCTTGTGATCACATTCCTCTCATTAGTCTTTCAAACCGGCTGGGCACAGGTACGTTTTAGTGAATCGCTTTGTGCCAATCGAGATTATTTTTGCATCAAAATCAAGCGAAATGAAACTTGGGAAAATTTATTCCCTAATGATGATGAAAGAGACATCATTATGCGAGTGAATCGAATGAACATCAGTTTAAGTCCAGGGATGACCCTTGCTGTTCCCAAAAATATTGACAGGCTTACCATTTATGATGTCGCTCCTTTTCCACGGTATATCGAATCAAATGGTGAAAAAACCATTTATGTCAGTCAAAAGAAACTGGCTTGGGGCGCGTATGATGATAAGGGGGAGCTTTTATGGTGGGGCCCACTTTCGTCAGGATCTGGTCATTGTAGGAGTTGGGAAGGGAATTGTCTAACGCCATCTGGATCTTTTAGAATCATACGTAAACAAGACATCGATTGTGTTTCAACCGTCTTTCCCATGCGCCAAGATGGTGAAAATGGAGGAGCACAAATGCCCTATTGCATGCATTTTCTTCGCGGTTTTGCATTGCACGGCAGTGATACCGTCCCTGGATATCGAGCAAGTCACGGCTGTGTGCGACTCTTCGTTGAAGATGCACGCTGGCTCAACGAAGAGTTTGTTGATTTACCTGGTATTGGTCTCAAAGGTACTCGGGTAATTGTCGACTAGATAAGTAAGGAGTAAGTCCCCTTGACGCCTTTATTTGCCAAAGTACCTTTCAAGTGATCCGACATTTTTTTATTGGCAAAGGGCCCTACTCTAACGATGTATTGTTTTTCAAACTTTTCAATGAACACCGGGGATGGCGTTAATTTGGATAATTGCCCTCGAAAGGATTCGGCTCGTGAAGAGGAGCTGAAAGCGCCAGCCTGTAAATAATAATGTGCCGTATGGGCTTTAGTGGTCAGCGCTTCGATTTCAACAGGTGCCGTGCCTTTGGGAAAAACCCCCAGTTTTGCCGCGGCTGCATAAGATAAATCAATCACTCGCCCAGAATGAAAAGGCCCTCGATCATTCACCTTCACAATAGCGGTTCGTCCATTATTTAAATTTTTGACGCGAACGTAGGTGGGTAGAGGAAGGGTTTTATGGGCGGCAGTCAGCGCATACATATCGTAGTGTTCACCACTAGAGGTACGCCCACTATGAAACTTTGTGCCATACCAAGACGCAATCCCACGGGCACGGTAACCCGTAGCATTGGTCATCACCTCGTAGGTATGACCATCGATTTTATAATCCCCCGGATTACCATAACGACTTAACGGTTCACTGACGGGTTTAACCGTTTTGAAAGAAGTAGGCAATGGTCCAGAAGGTGCGCCATCTCTAGATTTAGAATTTTTTGCTTTTGAAAAATGAGTTGATTTTTGATGAGGTATGCTTTTGGTGGGTGTGATAGCGCCAGGGTTAGTCTGGCAGCCCACCAAGGCTATCAATCCTACAAACCATATCAGATGTTTCATCCTATTTGGACTTTGGACAGAAAGGCATGAAAAGGGCCTCATGTCTTTCTGTCCAAGAAATTTGAGATCTATCCATTTCGGTTTGATCATTACCAACCCTAAGTGATTATATTTTTACAAGATGAATTGACTATATCGACCAATTGCGTGCGTCTTTTTGCCTGCAATTCTGTCCAAAGTCCAAATCCAATGCATCCTTATATTATTTTGGTGCGCGGTCACATTCTGCGCGTAGTATAACATGTTGTGTTGGCGTTGTCAGAGACACGATACTTCATTCTTAGTGAACTTCTAAATAACCGTTTCGAGATCTTGAACCCTGTGATAAAATGCTGTCTATTTTGAAAAATAGGTAAAAAACATGAGCAGGTCTTTCTTATTTTGTTTTAAAGGTATCGTATGGTTAACTTTGGTGCTTTCGTTCAGCCAGATGTATGCCAATCCTTCTGAAAAATCGGAGCTTACTCGGCCTGTAGCTAATAGCACGCCCTTGATAACACCTGCCCCCCCTGCCCTCAATGCGAAGGCCTACATTCTCATTGATGTGAACAGCGGTAAAATCATTGCTGAAAAAAACAGTGATGACAAATTACCTCCAGCCAGCCTCACAAAAATGATGACTTTATACGTCATTTCAACCGCCTTGAAAAACGAACAAATACACCTCCCAGACCTAGTGCGCATCAGCCAAGAAGCTTGGAAAATTGGCGGTTCTCGTATGTTTGTCAAAGAAGGCCAGCAAGTCAGTGTTGAAGAACTTCTCAAAGGGATTATTGTTGACTCAGGAAATGATGCTTGTGTCGCCATGTCTGAACATTTGGGAGGCAGTGAGGCCGGTTTTACCGAAATCATGAACCATCAAGCTAAAAATTTAAACATGAGCAACAGTCATTTCACAGACAGTACTGGCTTGCCAAACAAAGACCACTTCACCTCTGCAAAAGACTTGGCTATTCTTGGCCGAGCGTTGATCAATGACTTTCCTCAATATTACAGCTGGTATCAACAAAAATGGTTTACGTTCAATGGGATAAGGCAGCCTAATCGTAATCGATTATTATGGCGTGATCCCCAAGTAGATGGTTTAAAAACAGGTCATACTAATGATGCGGGGTTTTGCTTGGTAGCTTCGGCCAAGCATGACAACATGCGGCTGCTATCTGTGGTCATGGGCTCGCCCACCGAAACCGCCCGTGCTGATGACAGTGAACGCCTTCTCAATTACGGCTTTCGTTTTTTTGAAACTCATGAGTTATATAAAAAAGGTACCAGCATTTCCGAGCTCCCTCTCTATAAAGGAAAGTCAAATAAAATCACCATTGGTCTGATAGACAACCAATACATTACCATTCCCAGTGGCCAGTACCAACATTTAAAGATCAGCACCAAAGTGCCTAAATATGTTCAAGCACCCTTGATCAAAGGGGATAAAGTTGGGGAGTTAATCATTCACTTTGATGATAACATCATCGCAACCAACCCATTGTATGCTTTGGAAGATGCACCGCCTGGGGGGATATTCACTCGCATGAAAGACTCCATACGATTATTGTTTAAACATTGGTTTGGTTAAGATTTTATGGATAACAAGCCAAACCAAGAAAGCTTGTTAAAGTTCCCATGTGATTTTCATATCAAAATGATTGGGAAACAAAGTGACGTCCTTGTGGGAGAAGTCCTGGAAATTATGCGCAAACATTTTCCAAACACAGAAGAGGCCCATATTCACCAAAGACCTAGTCAAAAAGGTCGTTTTCTTGCCTTATCTATCAAGCTGTATGTCCTTGATCAATCAACCCTTGATGCTCTCTACCTTGAGCTGACCAAACACCCTGATATGAAATGGGTCCTTTAATCAAAATCCACGCGCTTGGTATGCAACCCTACGAGCTTGTGTGGGAAGACATGAAACTATTTACAGCCAATCGTGATGCTCACACCCTAGATGAAATATGGCTTTTAGAGCATTTCCCCGTCTACACCCAAGGTCAAGCGGGCAAACCTGAACACGTTCTAAAAACCAATAACATCCCCATAGTTCAATCAGACAGAGGGGGTCAAATCACATATCATGGGCCGGGACAATTGGTCGCGTATATCCTTGTTGATATTCAAAGGCGTCACATGGGCGTTCGTTCTCTGGTCTGCCAACTCGAGCAGTTACTGATCAAGTTACTACACCATTTTAAGATCCCATCGCATACTTTGACAGGGGCGCCAGGGGTCTATGTTGACGATCAAAAAATAGCTTCTATCGGATTGCGGGTAAAAAATGGCCGGACCTATCATGGCATCGCTTTAAACGTTACTATGGATTTAAGGCCTTTTTCCGACATTAATCCCTGCGGCTATGCCAAGTTACAAATGACACAAATGAAAGCATTTGATTCACAGATTTCTTTGGCTGAGGTCAGCCAACAATTGATACTAGAAAGTTTATCTCTTTTCTCCCCTACCCCATAGATTGAGACGTGATGCATTTATTCAGTGAATACATACAACCCCTCAGCTTTTGGCTATATGCCCATCCTCATTGGGCCCTCTTCATGACGTTCATCATTTCATTTGCTGAATCCCTTGCCATCATTGGCAGTATAGTTCCTGGATCCATCACAATGACCGCCGTTGGTATTTTGGCAGGCTCAGGCGTGATGCGAATCGATTTGACGTTAATCGCCGCATCCTTAGGAGCCATCGCCGGAGACAGTGGCAGCTATGCCCTCGGGTATGCCTTTAGTGATCGCTTGATCAATACATGGCCCTTTAAAAACTACCCCAGTTGGATAACCTACGGGAAAGACTACTTTACTCGCCATGGTTCAGCGAGCATTCTCATCGGTCGATTTGTAGGGCCCATGCGCTCCATTATTCCTGTGATTGCGGGCATGATGCACATGAATCAATGGCATTTTTTGTGTGCCAATACCCTTTCAGGCATAGCATGGTCCTTTTTGTATGTGCTCCCAGGCTTTTTCATAGGACAAGTCAGTACTGAGTTATCTCCAGAAAGCGCCTCTCGTCTGTTTGCATTGATCCTTATCGTACTTGGCATCATTTGGCTCAGCACGTTGATCATCAAGTGGACGCTAAAACACCTCCACCGATGGTCACGTGATAACTTCCACATGGCATGGTCCTTTCTACAAAGTCATCCAAGAATGGGAGCCCTTGCGAAAAAAATGGTGCCGCCTCATGAGGTTAATCACTATCCGACAGCCCTACTTATGTTGTTATGGTGGAGCTGTTGTTTGTTGTCCATTCTAATCATCTCACTGGTCATACAACTGGACTGGGTTGCGAACATTAATGGCCCAATTTATCTTTTTTTTCAGAGCATACAGGTAACATCTATTGCTGCCGTTTGTATTGTATTTAGCCTCATTCTCAGTCCATGGCCCATCACCCTATTGCTTGCAACACGACTGATTTATACCCACCATTGCCGCGACCTTCGCACCTTCCGATATGAATTAAGCCTTGTCTTGATGACGGCCAGCGTACTCCTATTCCTGTGTCATGTCGTCATGATCCCCCAAACCTATGCCCACGTGTTACACCACGCCAAGACTTTATTTCCTGATGTAGGGCTAGCTTATGCAACAGCACTCTTGACGTTTCACATGCTCTATTTAAATACGTTTCATAAAACAGCCATTCGCCTGGGCCTGCAACTGACGTTGTTAAGTGTTCTATGTTTGACTGGGTTTGCTACCATTTACTTAGGAGATAACTGGCTGACCAGTGTGCTGGCATCCTATCTGATAGGTTTGAGCTTGTCATTGCCTCATTGGATCTTTTACAGACGCCTTGAACAACCCTCGGAAAAGGAGATCACATCCTTCCTGCTTCCGCTCACCTTCATGCTGATAGCTGGGATCATCACCTCAGCTCTTTATTTTAACAAAGCCCTACAATCACACACCAGGGCTTTGCCCCAACATATCATCAGCAATGGCAACTGGTGGAATCAACAAGAGCCACTCCTCCCAATTTATAGCAGCAATCGATTTGGAAAACGCCGTGAATTCCTAAACATTCAATATGTTGGTTCCCTCAAAAAATTGCAAAAAGCCCTAGAAAAAGATGGGTGGAAACACCAACCCGATTCCTTCTTTTATTCACTTTTGATGCGCGCAGGTGGTCACCCATTTGCAGAAGGACTCCCCCTCATGGCACAACTTTACCAAAATCAAAAACCTAGTTTGGTGATGATTTATCATCCAAAAGAAGTTTTATTAATACTACGTCTTTGGCGCTCAAACTATCACCTACATCATTATCACCAACCCATATGGATAGGTAGCGTTACCCCCATATACCCAACTAAAAACATGGGTTTTCTGACCCCCAAAATCACCCTTAATGAACCCATCGCTGCCTTTCACACCATCAAACAAGCATTACCTAGTTTTCAATTCAACCAGATTAACTTGGTTCGTCATTATATCGAAAAATATCCTGAGCCCTCATCTCCCATATTATTGATGATCAAAGATCCAGACATGTAGTATGGACATCATTTTGACGCGTTCGGATCGATTAAAAAGTAAAGGTGTACTCATTGTACATCGTACTTTTTAATCGATCCGAACGCGTCAAAATGATATTTAGATTTGCTGCAAAAACTGGAAGTTATTTCGCTCCCGATCCTAAGTTATTACTATACCGTTCCTAAGCTTTTCGAAACGGTTTCAATGCGAAGGTTAACTGTTGATACAATTCGGGCAACCATCTAGGTTGTGCAAATGCTGAAGTTGCGGGTTTCTCAGCCCTTAAATCATTGGGTGCTATGATCAGCAGGACATGCTGTAGCCCTACCCGGTAAACCAGCAAAAACAATTGATCGATGGCTTTATCTCCAACGGCCAGACATCCTACAGAATAGGTTTTACCATGTAAAAAAATATTATTTCCTAGTTTGCTTCGCCCATCTTTACTGGCCTGTAATCGGTCGAAACTATTGGGATAATTGATCATCATCGATAAATGCATAGAACTGAAAGGATTAAGGGTTATCAAACGATACACTCCCTCAGGAATCTGCCGATCATGCTCTTTCAATTTAGGACCAAGGCGTCCACTAAAGGCAGTCAATGGGTAGGTCTGAATGTATCGCCAAGCATCAGCCTCATTTTTAGCCCAAAGTTCAAGGCGGCGCTCTTGTTTGAAGGCCAACATAGCAATATTTTTGGGAGGGTAAGCGACATTTGCCTTAGCAAACAACTTGACTAACGACGGTTCCGTGGGTAATCCATATCTTGAAATGGCATGAAGAACCGCTTTTTCCCAATTGAGTTTTGGCGCCATAGCCATGGCTTGGAAGGTATTTAAGATGAGTAAAAGCAGGACAATCAATCGAGACATCATCACAAGTCATATGTTATTTTGGCAGATACTATCAAAAATAACGTGATAGAGCAATTTATAACCACAAATACCGGGCTAAAGGCTTTCATGATCCTCAGAAACCACGAAAATCCCCGGCGCATTTCGTAAGTATTCTTTATAATCCATACCATAACCAAAAATATAATGGTCTTCTACTTCCAATCCTACAAAATCAGCATGGTCTAGCCCATTTTCAACCCGTTGATGATGCTTATCAACAAGGACTGCGCAGTAAACTTCAGCAGCGCCCATTGCACTAACCTCAGCTTTAATAGCCGCAAGCGTCACGCCACCATCAAGAATGTCATCAACTATCAATACGGTTCGACCCTGAAGATGAAGGCTTGGCCGAACTTTCCAATGAACCTCACCGCCACTTATCGCCCCTCGATAACGTGTGGCATGGACGTAATCCACTTCTAAAGGAAAATCGAGTCTAGGCAATAAATTGCCTAAGGGGATCAGACCACCTATCATGACACACAAAATGATAGGGTTTTTATCAGATAATTTCTGATGAATTTGAATCGCCATTTGGTCTAGCGCAGCCTCTACTTCTTTGGTTGTGAATAGGCAGGTCGATTTTTCATAAATGGTTTTGATTCTTTCTGGCATCAACATTCTCAATCTCTTGATCATCAAACATGAGGTTTGAGTATACCTCTGTTGAAGAGAAATGTGAAAGGGCGGTAGGTTGTAAAGAAGCCTTTTCTTGCAACAGAAGTTCATCCTTCAGAGCCATTCTCGTGAGAGAGGGGGCACAATGTTGATATTTTTGTGCGATAAAACAATAAAATCCAGCCGGAAATGGCCATATCATTTTTCCCATCTCATTAAAAAATTCTAATTTTTGAATGAGATACTCGCTAGAAAAGGGTGGAATATAGTAAAAGCTGGTCAAAGCACACAACCGATATCCACGCAACAACATCATATGCTTCACGTGCATAGAGGAGAACAAACTCACTCTTGCTGTACCAAAGCAATCTATGCGACGTAATCGAAGGGCTAACCCCCAAAAGCTAAAGGGATTAATTCCAAAAAAAATCGCATAGCCCATGGGTTTTAGTACTCTATCGATCTCATCAATGGGATGTTTTTCTCGGCTAAAAGCTTCTAAAGTCAACGGGGCTATCACACAATCTACAGAGTCTCTATCCATGGGAAGTGTTAGAAGAGAGGACTGTACAGATGTCTTTTTCAAAAGAGGACATGGGTTCACTATCCACTGTTCCCCAAACTTAAGGCGCTTCAGCCAAAGATTTTCTCCACATCCCCCCAGTTGTAATACCGTGTTCCCGCGAAGTTGCTCGGCCACAGGGCGCAACTCAGCAGCAAAGGCATGAGCCACTCTCTGCCCTTGAGGGGTCATAAACCAATGATCCAATGCCCTATATTTATTAACCTGTTCATCTATTTGCAAGGTAGTTCACACAACCAGTGATGCATTCCCAAAAGTATCACACCCATCAGTTTTGGAGCAACACAGTTTCTTTATTTCACAAGAGATAATGCAACCCATCAAGTTATTGTCTATAGTTACGCTATGTAGATTTGAAGAAATCTGGCCATTATGCCCATGACTCATGAAGACTATCTCCAAGGAATGGCTCAGTTGTTAGTCCAAGAAAAACTCTTGGACAAAGAGAAGGCCCTTAAATACCAAAAACTTGCTTCAGCGAGCAAAGTCACGCTGCTGCAGTATTTGGTTACTAACAGCTTGATTCCAGCAACCACGATTGCCATGGCGGTGTCCAAAAGTTTCGGCTTGCCAATGCTTGATTTGGATGCCATTGATTTAGAGATCATTCCGATATCCCTCATCAACGAAAAGCTCATTCGTCGTCACAATGTGGTCCCTGTGTTTCATCGCAGCACACAGCTCTACTTAGCCACGGATGATCCGACCAAACAATCCTCTCTCAAAGAGATTCAATTTCACACAGGATTATATGCCAATCCGTTGATCGTAGAGACAGACAAACTCAGTGTCCTCATGGAAACATTGCTTCATCAAAAAGAGAATCAAGGCTTATCCGATTATTTTGAAGAGGCGCCGGACATCGAAGGATTAGAGTTTAGTGCTGAGGAAGAAGAAAAAGACACAGAGATCTCAAGCTTATCTAATGAAGATGCCCCAGTGGTCAAATTTGTTAATCGGATTTTGGTCGATGCCGTCAAAAGAAAAGCGTCTGATATTCACTTTGAACCTTATGAGCGTGAATTCCGAATCCGATATCGTCAAGATGGGCTTCTGATTGAAGTCGCAAATCCACCCATCAATTTGGCAGGACGAATTGCAGCTCGCCTTAAAATCATGTCCAATCTGGACATATCTGAAAAACGATTGCCTCAGGATGGTCGTTTTAAAATGAAGCTTTCTCGAACGCGAGCCATTGATTTTCGGGTGAGCAGCTGTCCGACGATTGCTGGTGAAAAAGTGGTCATGCGCTTGTTAGACCCATCCTCCACCAAAATTGGGATTGAAGGCTTAGGATTTAATCCCGAGCAAAAAGGCCATTTTTTAAAAGCCATCGATCGCCCTCAAGGGATGATCCTCGTCACCGGACCCACAGGCAGTGGTAAAACAGTCACACTCTACACGGCGCTAAACATCTTAAATACCATCGATAGAAACATATGTACCACAGAAGATCCTGTTGAAATCAAAGTCCCAGGCATCAATCAGGTCAACATCAATGTCAAAGCTGGATTGACGTTTTCTAGTGTGCTTCGCTCTTTTTTAAGACAAGATCCCGATGTCATCATGGTCGGTGAAATTCGCGACTTAGAAACTGCAGAAATTGCAGTCACTGCCTCTCAAACAGGTCACTTGGTTTTATCAACCTTGCATACCAACAGTGCTGCAGAAACCTTGACTCGACTCATCAACATGGGTGTTCCTTCGTTTAACATTGCTAGTACCGTCAGCCTCATCATCGCTCAACGCTTAATCAGACGATTATGTGAAAACTGTAAATTACCTCGAGATGACATTACGCCTCAGAGTCTGATTGAATTGGGATTTTCTGAGTCCGTTGCCAAAACCATGAAGGTCTATAAAGCCACGGGTTGTAATCAATGCTCAAATGGTTATCATGGCCGCATGGGTGTGTTTGAAGTGCTGCCCATGTCAAAAACAATAGGACAAATGATCATGTCAGGCGGGACATCGCTAGATATCCTGAAGCAAGCACAAAAGGAAGGGATGCATACCGTGTATCAAGATGGGCTTGAAAAAGTGAAAGAAGGTCTTACGACGATAGAGGAGGTCAATCGGGTAACTGTTGACTAAGGATTATGGAGAGAAAATCGAGCGAGCTGATCCCTTATCAATGGGAAGCTATCAATAGTTCAGGACAGCTCACCAAAGGCGTCACCATGTCACGAAGCATCAACCTTGCCAAAGTTGAGTTACGTAAGCAAGGGATGACCATTAAAAAAATTTCTAAAAAAAGAAAGCCCCTGTTTGACTTCAAGAGTAAAGCGATAAAACAAGGTGACATCACGGTGTTCAGTCGTCAAATGGCAACCATGATCCAAGCCGGGATCCCTATCATTCAATCGTTTGATATCGTTGCAAAAGGGCAAACCAATGAACGCATGAAGGAACTCATCGAAAACATCAAAAAGGATGTTGAATCAGGATCTACCCTAGCAGAGTCCTTAAACAAATACCCAGTTTATTTTAATGCTCTTTTTTGTAACCTGGTGGATGCGGGAGAAAAGTCAGGCTCTTTGGACATTATGCTTGAAAAAGTAGCGTCCTATAAAGAAAAAATCGAGACCATCAAAAAAAAGATTAAGAAAGCCATGACTTATCCCTTAGCGGTGATTGTCATTGCTTTTATCGTCACCGCAGGATTACTCACCTTTGTTGTTCCAGAGTTTGAAACTTTATTCAAAGGATTTGGGGCTGATCTTCCGGCGTTCACTCGCATGGTCGTTTCATTATCCAAGGCATTCCAAAGTTATTGGTATCTCATTTTTGGATCAGCCTTTTTTGCGGTTTATAGCTTCATTTATGCGCTTCACCACTCCACCAAATTTTCAGAAGCATTAGATAGACTCTTGTTAAAGATGCCCATCATTGGAACCATCATCAAACAAGCAGCCATCGCCAGATTTACTCGCACATTATCCATCACCTTCGCAGCAGGCCTGCCGCTCGTTGATGCATTAACGGCTGTCGCCGGTGCTACAGGTAATAGCCTTTATGCTGAGGCAACCATTCGCATCAGGGAGGATATTTCCACAGGACAACAAATGCACCTTGCCATGGACACCACACAATTATTTCCAAATATGGTCATTCAAATGATAGCGATTGGTGAGGAATCTGGTACATTAGAACAAATGTTGAGTAAAGTTGCTGACTTTTATGAAGAGGCCGTCGATAACTCAGTCGACTCCCTCAGCAGCTTATTGGAACCTATGATCATGTCGATATTAGGAGTCTTAGTGGGGGGGTTGGTGGTTGCCATGTACTTGCCCATATTTAAACTGGGATCGGTGGTTTGATGATCTGGTCTGATTTACATCTCCTGATGCAGCAATCCCCGCTGTTTTTTTATGTTTTTTTTGCACTCTTCTGTCTTGCTATGGGTAGTTTGCTCAATGTCATCATCTACCGATTGCCCCTGATGCTACAGGCAGAATGGGCCTCTGAATGTCGAACGATATTGCTCCTTCCTGAAGTAGAATCCTCCAAAATCAATCTATTTTACCCCCGTTCATTTTGCCCAGCTTGTGAAAAACAAATACCCTTCTGGCACAATATTCCTCTGTTGAGCTATTGTTTACTTCGTGGGCGTTGTAGACAATGTCATCAATCTATCCCCCTGAGATACCCCTTTGTTGAAGCCTTAACGCTTGTGTTATCCCTCAGTGCCGCACATCTTTTTGGCTTTCACGTGTCTTTGATCTTCATATTGCTCTTTATATGGCTTCTCATTTGCCTGAGTATGATCGATCTGACGCATCAACTATTGCCCGATCAATTAACATACGCCTTATTATGGCTCGGATTAATTGTAAACACACAACACCTCTTCACCTCACTCCCTAATGCGGTGCTGAGTGCTGTCGGCGCTTATGTGGCTCTGTGGTTATTTATTAAGCTGTTTTTTCTGATCAGAAAAAAGGTGGGCATGGGACATGGTGATTTTAAGCTATTTGCAGCCTTTGGCGCTTGGTTTGGCTGGACTCAATTGCCTTTGATACTCCTGATCTCTTCCCTCTTGGGTGCTGTGACGGGAGTTGTTTATTTAAAAGCCACAAAAAAAACAACAGATACCCCTATCCCCTTCGGCCCATTTTTGTGCGTTGCGGGCCTGACGTCACTTTTTTTTGGACCAAGTATATTTGATTGGTACGTGGGATATTTAAAGTAACAAAGCTCTAAACGCTCTGCTGATGCGGATCGAATGCATCTCGGACAGCATCTGCAAATAAGTTACTGGCTAACACGAGAAGGAACATAAACACAAAAGCGGACATCACTGGCCACCAAACCAT
>JAPLRK010000026.1:8395-31447 GCA_026399195.1 Legionellales bacterium | reverse complement strand
CCATTGGCTCGCGAGCCAACTCAAGGCGGGCTGCATTGATCATATTTCCCCAACTGATAGTCATTGGAGATACACCCACCCCCACATAAGACAAAACGGCTTCGGCTAAGACCAAAAAACTAAAATCAAGCACCAAAGTGATGACGACAATGGGCATGACATTGGGCAATAAGTGCCTCATGATGATTTGATAAGAGCTGCTTCCCAAGACCTTCGCCGCCAGCACAAAATCCACTTCTCGGAGCTTCAAGACCTCGGCTCGTAACAATCGACATAAACTCGTCCAACTGGTCACCCCTAGAATCAAGCACAAGGCGAGAAGTCGCGCATCTGCATTTTCATTCAAAGTCCTGAAGTATTGCGGATGGTTGGCAATGTATGTTTGCATCGATAGCACGGACGCGGTGATCAGCAAAACACCCGGGATAGAACTCAATGTGGTGTATACATACTGAATGATATCGTCAATCACCCCACCAAAAAAGCCTGCGGAAATCCCTAAGATCAAAGCCAATGGCATCATCAACAGCGTGGTCAAAAGACCCAGCACCAAGCCTGTGCGAATGCTCTTGACCGAATTATAAAAAATATCTTCTCCAATTTTACCCGTGCCTAAAATATGGAGTTCCCGCGAAAGCCAATAACTTGAAATAACTATCACAAGGACCACAAACAAAGTCACCAAGGAACTCTTTACGGGAAGGCTTAAATGGCGTCGAAAAATGCGCCAACAAAATGCCAAACAGAGCGTCACCAGTGCACTCCAAAGAATGGCTTTCATGACCACATGAAACACCCATCTGTTTTTCTGATCTGCCGTATGAAACCTCTTGGAGGGATACACAAGCCTTGGAAACACCTCTTTAGGATGGCCGTCTACAACTTCCATTTCACTAGAAAACAGGGTTAAGGACATAGGTTCCGAATACGTTTTTTCGACTTCAACATTTAATGGAGCCAACACCTGATCAAGTATCGAACCATAGTCACCTGCAAAATTAAGCTCAATGCAATCAAGCACTGCTATACTTAAGAAGAACACCAAAACAACTGCAGAACTCGCAGCCAACGGTTTTTGAAAGATCGCCTGAAAAGAGCGTCGGATCGGTTCTTTTCGCAAGCCTTTCATAAGACATAATATGCCCAACACAAGAACGGTAAGAAAACATTTGGACGTCCACAACAGATCATGATTCATTTTAACCTCACCCGAGGATCAACCATGATGTAGGACAAATCCGTCAACATCAAACCGACGATATATAAAACAGAGCCTAAAAAAACCATTGCTCGAACGATAGCAAAATCCTGTTGTTGTATGGCATCGATGATATAACTTCCCAATCCAGGAACCCCAAAAAAGGACTCCAGAACCAAGCTCCCCATAAACAAAGAAGGAATGATCACCACCACACCCGTAAGAATGGGGAGCATGGTGTTTTTCAGCACATGTCGGAACAAGACCTTTGTCTCTGATAGTCCTTTCGCACGAGCGGTTTTCACATAATCTTTGTTCATTTCCTCCAAAAACAACGTTCGATACCAACGACTGCCGCCTCCTAAACCACCTACCACCCCGATAATAATCGGAAGAGCCACAAATTTGAAACTTTCCAATCCACCGTCATAGCCTGAAATGGGAACCAAACGCAAGACTTTACCAAGCAAGTATTGACCTCCAATGATGTAAAACATCGTTGAAATGGACATCAATATAATACAAAAAACCACCCCACTGAGATCAAGCGTTGTGGATCTAAAAAAAGCCAGCATCATGGCAAACATGATGTTGGCAATAAGCCCTAAAAACAATACAGGGACTGCAATCGCTAGGCTTGGCCACATCCTCTGTGACACGTCATAGCTGATATCACGCCCAGCATCAGAAGTTGAAAAATCAAAGACAAACAATCGCAGGGATTTCTGAAAAAACAAAGTCTGCGTGATGACATCGGTGCCCTTTTCCGAGGCATTGTAAAACAGCGGGAGATCATACCCACGCAGCACCTTCCATTGTGTGATTTCTGCAAGACTCACATGCTTTTGACCTAGCTGCATTCGCGCCATATCATCCGGCGTATTCACCATAAAAAACAAAGCAAAGGTCAGGAGATTGATGCCGAGAAGAATAGGAATCGCATACAAAAGGCGACGAATCATATACCAAGTCATAAAGGCATCCTTTCTACCCCACTTTGTAGCTCTTTTCTGTAGGCCTTCACAAAAGGCAACAGCAACAAAAGAAAGAGCAGCAAAAGCAAACCGATAGGCCACCAGATGGGTTGGTTCCATGCCGCACGACTGACATTACGTTTCAGAAGATCGATTGACACATATTTCAAGGTGCCCTGAGAAATGGGATTGATTTTATTTGGCAAAACCCACGATTGACTCAACATCAACATTTCACTGTACGTACCCCATGCCCATGGGGCATCATATCGTAAAATACCAACCATCTTGTCGATCAACGCTTGGCGCTCAGGATCATTATTTCTGTTTTTCATCAAATTGAAAAGCCTATCATAGCTTGGATTTTCGTAGTTTGCTGCATTTTCACCCCCATGTGACACTTTGCCATTCGGGCCATATAAAAGAAACAAAAAATTCTCAGGATCAGGATAATCTGCGCTCCAAGACCAACTGAAGAGTTGCGCGTTCCCACTGCGAATTTTCTCCTGAAATCGGTTATACATCGTTGCCCGAACGTCCAATGCAATGCCTATTTTTAGAAATTGTTTCTGCATCCAATTCAATTGTTCCTTCTCATCAGGCCCCCCTGAAGCATGCACATCGTAATGCAGAATGAGCGCCGCCTTCGTCATAGGGTCGCGACCTCCGGGATAACCTGCCGCTTTCATCAGAGCCTTTGCCTCGGCAAGTGATCGCCGTTCGGGACCCGCGTTAGACCAGGTATACACATAAGGATTTACCCCACGAGCCCCGAGATAGGCCCCAAAAATGCCCGGAGGAATAGGCCCTTCTGCAGGCTCACCCCGTCCATTTAAAAAAATGGCAATGTGCTCCTCAAAGTTGATGGCGATAGATATCGCCTGCCTCAATTGTCGTGCACGCTCACTATACCCACCCACAACAGGATCTAACATATTAAAGCCTAGATAATAAATGGCAGGCTCACTCAGTCGAACCAACCTTATCCCTTTTTCTAGCATATCAGGTGTCAATATGGTCGAGCCGGAAGCCGTCATTTCGATGGCTTTATCAAAACTATCGGAAGTGATCCCAGAGGTATCATAATATCCTTGTAAAAATTTATTCCATCTCGGAATGGATTCTTTTTCTAGGGTGTAAATGGCCTTATCGATGAGGGGTAATTTTTCTCCAGCATGAATCAAATACCCGTTCTGTTGATCTTCTTTCGAACCCGCACTGGGAAAATAAACCTCACGATAATTTGGATTTTTTGCAAGAACCATTCGCCGATTGGGATTGTTTTCAGCCATCAAAAACGGGCCCGTTCCAACAGGATACCAACCCAAATTTAAATTTTTATCATCCATATTTGGCTCAGTATAAAACCTATCCACCTCCCAAGGAATGGGTGAAAAAAAAGGCATAGCCAACCAAAAAATAAACTGTGGGTAAAGTCCTTTGATGCTGATTTGAAAGGTGTGATCATCTATTTTTTGGATCCCTTGAAGTGGGTACTTGCGAAGATCAATAAATTCATTTTTTTTCTTTTGGTGAGGAAGCGTATCCCCATAGGTCTTAAATCCAATGATGTAATCACTCATCAATCCATAAATGGGGGAATTTACGGCAGGATTTGCCAATCGTTTGATTTCATAAATATAATCATCGGCAAGAAGCTCGCGGGTTCCAGAATATTTAAAATCAGACAATTGAGTTACGTCATGGTCATCTAGGAAATGAGACGACAATCCCAAATAACGTTCATGTCCCTCTGGATCTTTAGCAAAAGCTGGGTGCGGTTGAAATAGGATCCCACGTTGAATATGAATGGTATAAACACTCTTCGCGATATCCATGCCTTGTGGCGAAAACACCTCGTGATTTGAGCTGTCAAAATATTGTATTTTGGGGAGCGACGTAGCCGTTGCTGGCATCAGCTGATAAGGGCGTGCCAAATAATCATATTCCAAAATGGGCTCATAAATCTGGGAGATGAATTGATACTCGTTGCTAGAGTATGATTTGGCCGGATCAAGCGTTTTAGGCTGTTCGGCAAAAGAGGTATAAAATATTTTTTCTAAAGATTCGCTGGCAGGATAAGGATTATTCAGAACAAACGACGAAGCCTGCAAAAGGCCCGACATGGCGTACAAAATGGCTGTTCTGATACAGTAACGCACGTCCTAGTGGTTCCCAAATACATCCCTAATAAGCCAGTATATCAAGAAACTCTTGCTCTGATAAGACAGACACACCCAACGATTCTGCCTTCTCTAATTTAGAACCCGCACTATGTCCCGTCACCACATAATCCGTTTTATTCGATACACTGCCTGAAACTCGCGCCCCAAGTGCCAAGAGTTTGGCTTTTGCATCATCACGTCCCATGCTTTCGAGCACACCTGTCAGGACGATTGTTTTATCATAAAAAGGATGTTGTTGGTCGATGATATGCAAGGGCTCAACTGGCCAATGCACACCCAAAGACAACAATTGTTCAATCACTTTAAGATGATGAGGTTCTGAAAAAAAATGCATCACATGCCGAGCCCCCACAGGACCAATGTCCTTCAATCCAGTCAATTGTTCATAAGTTGCTTTTTTTAAGGAACCAACCTCATGAAAGTGCTGGGCTAGGATCCGCGCGCTGGCCTCGCCAATGTCACGTATGCCTAGTGCGTATAAAAAACGAGCGAAGGTGGTGCTTTTGCTCTTTTGAATGGCCATATACAAATTTTCAGCAGATTTTGGCCCCATTCTTGTCATTGGAGCCAAAACCTCTGGCGTTAGGGCATATAAATCAGCCACATGATTCACCAAGCCAGTCTCTATCAACTGATCAATCAAAGCCTCGCCTAAGCCATCTATGTCCATGGCTTTTCGGGAAGCAAAATGCTGTAACATTCGTTTCTGTTGCGCCTTACAAAATAATGCTCCGGTGCATCTTGCGACCGCCTCACCTGGCTCTCGCACCACATCAGCACCGCAGACAGGACATTGCGAGGGCATCTCAATGCGGGTGGTGTGAGCGGGTCGTTTTTCAAGAACGACAGAGACCACTTCGGGAATCACATCTCCCGCACGCCTAATCACCACCACATCCCCAATTCGAATGTCCTTTCTGGTGATTTCATCCAAATTATGAAGCGTGGCGTTGCTGACTGTGACTCCCGCTACGCTTACCGGGTGAAGACGTGCCACAGGGGTAAGTGCACCCGTACGACCGACTTGAAAATCAACAGACAATAGTGTCGTCATCTCTTCTGATGCTGGAAATTTATGAGCACAAGCAAAGCGAGGTGCTCTGGCAATAAATCCTAGCGTTTTTTGAAACGGAATGCTGTCTACTTTATACACCACACCATCGATTTCAAAAGGAAGCCTCGAGCGCCGCTCTAACATAGACTCATAATAAGCCATACAGCCCTCCAAACCGCGAGCAGCTTTTGTTTCTTTAGAGACTCTAAAACCCATCTCTTGCAGCATGGCTAATTGTTGTAAATGGCTATCCGGCAATGGCATGCCATGGCTTGCCCCTATCCCATAACAATAAATATCTAAGGGCCTCATCGCGGTAATGGATGGATTCAATTGGCGCAAACTTCCTGCTGCAGCATTTCTTGGATTTGCAAATGTTTTTTCACCCAATCGACGAGCTTGCTCGTTGAAGGCTTCAAACCCTGCTTTAGGCATATAGACCTCACCCCGGATTTCTAACATCGCAGGAGGGTTCGGCGTCAATAACACCAAAGGAATAGCTGGAATAGTTTTGATATTATTCGTGATGTTTTCGCCAACATGTCCATCACCCCGAGTGGCTGCATGAAGCAAAACGCCCTGCTCATAGGTTAAATTAACGGCCAAACCATCACATTTAGGCTCACAAGCAAAGAGGATTTCCGAAGCATCAATCTCAAGATACTCACCGACTCTCCCCATAAAAGCTTGTAACTCATCTTTCGAAAACACATTGCTGAGTGACAGCATCGGTTGGCGATGAGCAACGGGCTCTAAGGCACCAGAGGGCGGCTGCCCGACGCGTTGTGTAGGAGAATTAGGGGTGATGAGTTGTGGATATTGGGCTTCTAGGGTTTGTAACTCTCTAAAGCGTCTATCATATTCCGCATCCGGTACCAAAGGATCATCGAGAACATAATACTGATACTCATCTATTCGAAGTTGTGCACGTAACTTATTTAAGTGTTCTTGAACAGCATGGTCATTCACTGGAGCTCCAAAATCCCTTTTTCTTCTTCTCTCAGCGTGAGAATTTCCACACCAGTCTCCGTAACCAATAAGGTATGCTCCCATTGTGCAGAGAGTTTATGGTCTTTGGTGATAGCAATTCCCCAGCCATCTTTCTCAATATGTTTGATATCCGCTTTTCCCTGATTGATCATCGGTTCGATAGTAAAGGTCATCCCAGGTCGCAAGATCGCACCCATCCCAGGCTTTCCATAATGCATCACTTGCGGATCTTCATGCATTTTTTGTCCAATGCCATGACCACAGTATTCACGCACCACAGAATAATGATTTTTTTCAGCATGAGCTTGAATGGCATAACCAATATCGCCCAAAGTAGCATTGGGTTTGACCACCGAGATCCCTTTATAAAGGCACTGTTGTGTCACATCCACTAAACGTTTTGCATGCGCCGCTGTCGAGCCAATACAAAACATTTTGCTGCTGTCACCAAAAAACCCATCATAAATAACGGTCACATCCACATTAATGATGTCCCCATTTCTTAAGGTTTGTTTCACAGAGGGCATCCCGTGACAAATCACATGATTTACAGAAGTGTTTACAGAGTATGGAAAACCATATTGCCCTTTACTGCCGGGAATAGCTTTCAAAGTATCTACAATATAGCGTTCGCAGAATTCATCGATTTGCATCGTAGTCACACCAGGTGCCACAAAATCACTTACCGCCTCAAGGACCTTGGCGGTTAAGTGACCTGCGATACGCATTTTTTCGATTTGTTCGGGCGATTTGATCGCTATCATTTAGTGAATATCATTCTCGGCATAATCTCTTACGGCTATGGTTTCAGTTTTGAGACCAGGAGGCACTTTTTGATGCCCAATCACCGCGAAATAATTGCCTTGTTCATAAGTATGAGGGTGAATGATACCTAATGAGCTCCAAACAAACAACAGGGGCAACACTAAAAAGATGAGAACTCCACCAGCAATCATAAGCCATTGGTGAAGAGGTATAAGGGCCAGAAGCTCTTCCTCTTCATCAAAAAAATGATGCGCCTTATGTTTCAATGTCGTTTCTTTAGTCATAAATACATCCATGTATAAAATACTAAGCGGATCATAAGTATACGAAACAAAACGTTCATACGTCAACCCCCTACAAAAACAAAGATTTTCTGGCCTTATACCCATGTTCTCAACAAGTAATTAGCAGGTTATGCCCATGTTATCAACATGGTTGATGATGATTGAAAAGCACCCGAATTACAAACTTCTTATAAACATCCTCCTGCCCGTTAATAGGTCATTAATATTCCATATACTCAAATACACGAACAAGTAGTTTGCTTTTTTCCTACAGGTCATATAATCAAATATAAAGGAGCTTGTATGATATGTCATATCATGAGGAGTCATAATGTCTACTGAACGTCGTGAATTTGGGCCAGTTCAAATCTCGAAGCTTGTTCTAACGCCTTTTATTACAGATGAAAAAATAACGCATGATCTATTTACATGCCCGATGGAAGGGAAGACTTGGTTTTATAAGCAACCAAGCAGTAGTCTTGCTGATGAGGCTGCAAAAAAATTTAGGATCTTAAATGAAGCTATCAGTGGTGTTATAGCACTTATTTTATCCAAAAAGGGTAAATCATTTTCCACACCGCAACACCGCCTTGTTATTGATGCCAGTCAAAATCCAATGGGAGTTCTATCAGAAGGAATTACGTTGGAGCGCTTTGATGATAACAAGCTAGCGATGATAAAAGCACTGACTACTTCTGGCTTGGCGGAAATTACCGCTCTAAGCTTTTTTATGAAAGATCCGGATGCGTATAATAATATCGGACACGGAGAAAGTACGACGTCTCCATTAGCAAGGATTGATTGGGGCTTGAGTGGCTACCCCACTTTAGAAGCAATGGCGTACCTAACCAAAGGAGAAGAAAACAAATTGCCTAGCGATAAAGGTGCCAAAATCTTTGACATCACGCCCACTAATATTTTATCGTTTGTAATGCAGCCCGTGACTGAGATTGAATGCCATGCTCACCACGTGTTTACTTCTGCTTCTATTAAATATCTCGCTACATTTTGTGCATCGACGAAAGAATCAGAATCAAAACTCGCAACTGATTTTTTTCAAAAAATCTTCGACACGTTTCATCTGATAACAAAAGAGTTAACCTCAGAAGATTTTAAAAGAAAAATTCATGATGAATTGGGTCTTGGTTGTTTAAGTGACCACGACAAAATGATTTGCGATCAAATTATTGATCAATATATAGACAGCGCGAATCTTTTGTCAACAACCCTAAAGGAACTTTCGTCAAAAGACAGCAAAGGGATGGAGGAAATTATAGCAGGGGTTAAAGCCGATATTGGACCTGAAAGTAGCAGTCCAGAGGTACTCTCCAGATTATCTCCTTATAGATCCCCCAGTGGCTCTGATGCTGATGACCACCCACCAGCTTTAGGTGGTGGTGGTGGTGGTGGTGGTCCTCTATATGATCCCGCTCTTTATAGGAATAGTAGATCAGAACCGAAGACAGAACCGAAGACAGGACCTTCAACATAATACACACCATTTGTTCGTTTGGCCAAGGTCCAACCTTTGGTTTTAATTAGATTGGACTTGTCTATTTAGATTCTTATAGTACAATTGCATCTAACGCCTATTATCATTGGATCACCTATGTCAAAAGATTTATGGCATTTTCCCAGAACTGAATTAGCACAACAGGTCTTAGGAATGTTTGAATCAGGCTTATCTAGTGCCTTAGTTTTCTTTGCTCCTCGCAGAATGGGGAAGACAGAGTTTTTACGAAAAGATATCCAGCCTTTGGCAGAAAAAAACGAATGGAAGACTTTTTATTTTAGTTTTTTGGATGTTGGAGAAAACGCCCAAGAAGAATACACTAATGCGCTTTTGAAATTTTCTGAAGACATCGGTGCCATTAATAGTAAAAAGAGCATACTATCAAGAGTACGAAAAATAGGCGCTGAAGCAGCTGGCATTAAGGCAAATATAGAGTTAGATAGCTTTCAACATGTATCTGATATGAAAAGTGTTTTTTCTAAGCTGGCTACAGAGGGAAAAATTCTCTTATTAATGGACGAGGTTCAGATTTTAACAAAAAACGAAAATAATCAACAATTTATTGCGGGACTACGTACCGCACTGGATCTTAACAAAGATTCCATAAAGGTGATTTTCACTGGCTCCTCTCGTGAGGGCCTAAGAAGAATGTTTTCACAGGCGAGTGCTCCATTCTTTCATTTCGGCCAGAATCTCCCATTTCCAGAACTGAATCGAGATTTTACAGATCATTTATCTAGCGTAGTTAATAAAGTAACAAAACGAAAGTTAGATAAAGATATATTATGGCAGACTTTTAAAGAGATGGATAAGGTACCACAATTGGCACGTTCCCTTGTGGAACGTTTAGCCTTAAATCCTAACCAAACAATGTCAGAAACAAAAAAACAATTATTGGCTGATATTTTTAATGATCGAGCCTATATTGAGATGTTAGAAAATTCTTCTAAATTAGGACAAATGCTTTTAAAAGAAATAGCAAATGGGGTGGAAAGTTTTTTCAGTGAACAACAACGAGGTTATTTTGCAAAGAGACTTGGTGTGCCTGAATTAACTGTACCTTCTATCCAATCGGCTCTTCGGGTACTTCAACGAAAAAATCTCATTGGAAAACGCCAAGAATGTACCGGATATTTTATTGATGATCCTAACTTAAAAAGTTGGCTGCAAAATCTGGAATAAATATTTTTTTTTGGTCTAGAAATAGACAGGTAGGACGTGATCAGCTAGATGTTGTCTTGGGACAGGGCTTCCTTTTGCCAATTAAGGCAAAAGACAAGCCCTGTCCCAAGATCTTCTCTTTTTGCAAAAGAATATCTATCTAAAATAAAGACCCTTAAAATCCTTGTGATCCAAAGCATCCTCCACCGCACGCGCACACTTAGTCGCCGGATAACTGACAACAAAAGATCCAGAAACCACCGCTTTGCCAACAGCGAATGCGGTCTTTTCAGCAATAAATGCCGCATAACGCATTTGGGTTTGTTCTCGAGCGGGAATCTCTCTTGCGTAGGTTTCATCAAGCTTTCTGATTTCGGCAGGAGTTCCGGCAGCAGCGACACCAGCCACACTCGCAATAACAGCACCAGCCGCACCCATCCCCATATACATTTTCAACCCTTTCTGAGCTACAGACACTGATTTTGAAAAGAATTGCACCATTTTTCAACTCCTAAATATTAGGTTACGAGTAATGTGGATATCATATAAGTAGCGCAAACATAGCCACTTAAGGCATTATATGCACAAACATCGATTTCAACAAGCGTTAACTGGATCACACGATGAGAGGTTTTACGAGCAAACTACCCCAGGTTATAAATAAATTTCAACGAAACCGCATCCAGTACCCCAGCATTTGTTCCGTAAATATGATTACTCCCCCTCATTTGATCAACATTTTCCTTACTAATAAATTCATGAGAATAACTAGCATCAACACTCAAGCTTTTATTAATCGTATAACCCATCGATGCTCCCACCGTGATGCCTCCACCGTTTGCGAACACGTCATGAAGATCATCAGGTGACGGGGTATAAGAGCCCGCAAACCGAACAATCAGGTTCGATTTGAGCCAATATTGAGCCCCGAGAGTGATCAAATAAGTATCATGAAAACCATATAGATGCTTGGTATTGATGATCCTTGGAGAAGAAGGCGTTTGAAGGGCAACACCATGCTCTTCGATGGTTTTGAAAATACTCCATTGAATGTATTGAACTGTCCCAATAAAACCTAACTTAGGCGTCACATAATGACTTACTGACAGTGTACTTCTAGCTGGGGTCCAAAAGGTAAAACCAAAGTGATTCGAAATTATTTCCGGCGTCCCCTTCAAGGTGCTCTGGCCACTCAGAACATAGGTGATGGGCGTACGGTAATTGAACCCAATATGGGTCGCGTCCGATGGCTTTAATAAAAACCCAACATCCCCTCCCAAACCATTGCCAGAGCTTTCACTGCGAGAATATGCGTCAAGAATATTGAGGCTCGGAAATCCAGAAATATGGTTGATTAAAAAATGAGCGAACGAAACATTTAATGAGGCTCCAACTGAAAAATACTCATTCCATTGAACGCCAATGGCTGAAACAAGATCATTGCTTTGAATGTTACTCTTTGCATGCTCATAACGAAGAATAGCATTTTCAGCAACATCATGATTAAGGATATCAGAAACAAGCGCGAATCCAAGCGTGATATGATGCTTCAAAGGTATTCCAAAATATCCCGAGGGTAAATAATACTGCGTCGGCTCTGTTGAGCTTCCAGTTTGAGAATACCCAGTGATGGATTGTGTTGCCTGGCCGTTAAAAGAATTACTCGAATAAGCCACAGAACCTAAAGCAATGAATTGCCCGTGCGTCAGGAGGGTCAATGCTGAAGGATTATAATACGTAGCTGTTGCATCGTTAACAACAGCTGTGCCTATGGTGGATTCAATAAAGGATGCGAAAGATGGGCTTGGAGCCCATAAACATCCCAACAAAAGGAGTCGATTCCAATGCTTAAACATATTGCGTCATTGCCATCTACCATTTGATTGAATTACGACCAGGTGATATCATCTTTTAAGGATCGGGAGCTTCCAGATGCAATTCAAGCAGCATCATTTGAAATTAGTGACTCGAAACACCAAAGACTTCAATCCAACCCTGCATGATTTTGTTCTGGTTCCTTACCCATAATAGGCCTTTGTGTCCTTTCTTTTCTTTGCTCATGCCAGGCCTGAATCCACACATAAAACACAGGAACGAACACCACTGCGAGACAGGTGGATGCCAACATCCCGCTACAGACGGCGATTCCAATTGACCGTCGAGCGTTTGCGCCGGCACCTGTTGCAAAGACCATTGGCATGACGCCCATGATGAAGGCAAAGGATGTCATCAAGATGGGGCGAAAACGTGTTTGCGCGCCAAGAACTGCCGACTCGAAAATGGATTTTTGATGAATAAGGCGCTGCTCACGTGCCACCTCGACTATCAAAATGGCATTTTTTGCAGCCAACGCCATCAACAACAAAATACCAATCTGGGTGTACATGTTGTTCGCAAGCCCGAGTGCACTCAACGCAAACACCGTTCCCAACAAAGCCAGTGGCACGCTCAGTAAAATAGCTCCCGGCAGAAACCAGTTCTCATATTGGCCGGCCAAAATCATATAAACCAAAATCAATGAGAGCAAAAAGATATAATAACTCATCTTGCCAGCGACTTTTTCCTGATAAGCCGTACTCGTCCACTCATAGGATATGCCCGGCGGCAGCATACGTTTTGCCAATTGTTCCATCGCGAGAATAGAGTCACCTGAACTAAAACCCGCACCAGACATCCCGTTGATACTGCTTGATGGGTACAAGTTATACAAAGAAATGATCGCAGGCCCAAGCGCCTCTTGAATATCGGTCAGCGTTCCAATAGGGACCATTTCTCCCGATTTATTTTTGACATAAAAATGTCGTACATCATCAACCGTCATTCGAGATACCGGCTCTGCCTGGACATAAACCTGAAACACTTGACCAAACTTTGAAAACAAATTGACATAAGAGGAGCCCAAATAGGTTTGCAAGGCGTCAAAAGTATCTCCCAAGGTCACCCCTAAAGACTCAGCTTTTGTACGATTGAGCGGCGCTGAAAGCTGCGGGACTGCGGCTCTAAACGAGGTCATCAATTTCTGCACTTCTGGTAGTTTTGTCCCCTGTTGAATCAGTTGATCGGTCGTATCTTGTAATTTTTGATAGTCAAATGTGCCATCCTGGTCTTCAAGTTGCATCTGGAAGCCGCCCGATAGCCCCAACCCTTGAATCGGTGGAGGCACCACAACCAACACCTTCGCCTCATGCGTTTTGGCTGCTAGTTCATTCAGTTTTTTATAGAGCACGGGCAACCCTTCGGCCTTACCTCGCTCGCCCCAATCCTTAAACATCACATACAAAACACCCGCATTGGCAAGGGTCGTGTTGTTATCTAATAAGGATACCCCATCAATAGCAATAACATTGGCAATCCCCGCCATCTTCTCCACTTCGGTACTCAATTTCTTCATCACAGCACCCGTGCGATTGAGGGTTGCACCATCAGGCAGGAGCACATTTAAAATTAAGTAGCCCTGATCCTCTATCGGGATGAATCCGGTGGGAATACGAGTTAAACCAAATATCGCAAGCAATACCAAAGCGCCTCCCACCAAACACATTCGGCCGCTCTGATGAACCATCCGTTCAATCATCGCAACATAACCCTTCTCCAAAGGATTGTAGGCACTATCAAAAGCCCTAAAAAAGGCATTCTTCTTCTTGGCTTTGTCGATGGGTCTCAACCACAGAGCACATTGCGTTGGCTTCAAGGTCATGGCATTGATGGCACTGATAAATGCGGTGGCCGCAATCACCAAGGCAAATTGTGCATACATAGCACCCGTCAAGCCTGGCATGAAACCGGCTGGAACAAAAACAGCCATCAGCACCAAAGTGATCCCTAAAATGGGCCCCATCAACTCCTTCATGGCTTTAATAGCAGCCTGTTTGGGCATGATCCCTCGCTCGATGTGTTGCGTCACCCCTTCCACAATTACAATGGCATCATCGACCACAATTCCGATGGCCAGCACCAAAGCGAACAAAGTCAATAAATTGATGCTAAACCCCATCGCCAACATGGCCAAAAACGCTCCAATAATGGTGACAGGTACTGTGGTTGCAGGCACCAAGGTGGCACGTATATTTTGCAAAAACACCAAAATAACGATCAAGACCAACACACCCGCTTCAAATAGTGTTTTATAGACTTCATTCACAGATTCTTTAACAAAGACGGTCGTATCAAAGGGGATGGTATATTTTAAGCCAGGTGGAAAATGCTTGGCCATTTTCTCAACCGTTTCACGCACTTTACTAGCCACCTGCAAAGCATTCGCACCCGGAAGCTGATAAATACCAATCGCTGCAGCAGGTTTTCCATTCAAGGTTGAAAGCATATTATAATTTGAAGATCCGAGCTCGACTCGTCCCACATCTTTGATTCTTACAATGCGTGCGGTGCTGCTCTTATCCGCTTTCAAATCAGGCGCGGTTGAATCTGATTTCACAATGATGTTTTCAAATTCGTCTGGCGTCGTCAGCTGACCAGGAACATTCACCGTCAACTGATAAGGTTCGTTCCCGACAGAGGGAGGGGATGCCACCTGCCCTGCTGTTATTTCTTTGTTTTGGTTGTTGATGGCTTGCATCACATCACTAGGATTTAACTGATAGGTGTACATTTTTTTAGGATCAAGCCATACACGCATAGCATAAGAACCCGTACCAAACACTGTCACATTCCCAACACCCGGCAGACGTTCCAACTCATTTTCCATATTGATGGCTGCGTAATTGTCGAGGAATAAGCCATCATACTCACCATGTTCAGACGTTAGAGTAATAAACTGTAGAATAGCGGTGGATTTTTGCTGAACAGTGACTCCCTGCTGCTGCACTGAAGTAGGCAATTGAGCCAAGGCCGATTGGACACGATTTTGCACCAACATTTGCGCGAAATTCAGATCAGTGCCAATTTCAAAAGTAACAATCAAGGTATAAGCACCGTTGTTTGTGCTGGTTGACTGCATGTAGAGCATTTTCTCAACGCCATTGACCTGCTGCTCAATCGGCAAAGCCACCGTTTTTATCAAAGTTTTTGCATCGGCCCCGGGATAGGTGGTCGTGACCTGAATGGTTGGCGGCACAATCGCTGGATATTGAGACACGGGTAAAATAAAAATCGCAATGCCGCCTAAAAACACCAAAAACAAGGCAATCACATTGGAAAGAACGGGTCTTTCAATAAAAAATTCAGAAATCATGCTGATCCTTTCTCAATGGGCATTGGCGCTACTGGGTGTCCTGGAATGGCATTTTGAATGCCTGAAACGATCACAAAATCATTAATGAGCAATCCCTTATTGATGACTCGTTGCCCATTTTCTACTGCTCCCATTTCCACTCGTTTTTGCACGGCATTTTGATCTGCATCCATGGTCATCACATAGGCCCCTATTTGATCATATTGAATGGAGGCAGCAGGGACGGTCATTCTTTGTACGGGTTTTGATAAAGGCACTCGCACTTGCACAAAAGAGCCTGGCAATAGCGCATAATCTTTGTTCGCCGACTGGGCTCGAAATTCTATAGTACCTGTAGAAGCGTTCAAGCCGGTATTCACGAAATCCAGGAATCCCTGATGAACAAAGGTCTTTTCATTTTGCATCCGAATACCTACTGGGATTTGGTTGATTTCAGAGGGTTTGAATGATTGTGCACGTGCTGCCTCTCGAATTTTAATCAAGTCCAGCTCATTGAGGTTAAAATAAACATAAATAGGGCTAATTTGTTCAATTGTGGCAAGATCTGTCGCTTTGCCATTGCCGACCAAATTATTAAGATCAACCAGATGTCGACCAATTCGGCCATCAAAAGGGGCGCTCACATGGGTGTAGCTATAATTGATCCTAGCGACTTCAGCATCAGCCACTGCCTTAGCCACTTCCGCTTGGTAAGATTCTGTTTTAGCCGCCCACTTTTCAACATTATTCAGAGAGGTGGCATTTTGCTTGTACATGCGTTTTTGCCGATCATATTCCGCTTTTGAATATTCATACATTGACTTCTGAACCACGACGGTCGCTTCAGCGGCTTTCAATTGTTCCAGGTAGGGTTTGGGTTCAACCACAAACAGCTCCTTTCCTTTTTTAATCATGGTCCCATCAACAAATGCTATCCCTTGCAAATATCCTTCGATACGAGCCACCAAATCAACAGAATTGTAGGCCACCACGGTACCTGTTTGTGTGACATAGTCGATGATGGGGAGCATTTTCGGATGTTGAATCACGACTGTTGGGACCAGCAGGTCCGGTACCTTAGCCCTGGTTAAAAATTTTATGCCGGCATTACATAAGAATAAAACTAGGGTTGTTACAAGTGCTGTTTTAACCATTAATTGTCTGTCTTGATTCATGCTTATCACCACTCTGGTATGTACCGTTCTTTGAACTCTTGCTGTTTCGTTAGCGCGGGTTCATGTTCAGATTGATTCAATAATTTGCCCCAATTGGTGCGTGCGGCCATCTCGAATTTGATCTGTTCAGAGACCACATCTTGATGATTACGAATTCTCCAACCACCTCCAAGCGCACGATAGAGACCAACCAATGCCTTAGGAATTTCTCCTTGCGTTTCCGTTAGTGAAATTTGAACGTGCAATTGTTGGCGTTCTGAATCAAGCACTGGCGTATAGTCTGATTCCCCTTCACGATAGCGCACGAGCGCCAGTTGGGTAGATTTGATGGCTGCGTGGTTACCTGTAAGAAGATAAGACTCTGCTTTTTTCATTTGCACAAATTGGGCAATATTATCTTGTACTTCTTGTTGAGCCTTCAGAACCAATTGCTGATAATTCAGGACAGCGCCCTGATAAACGGCATCTTGCGCACGCACGGCATTGGTAATTTGCCCATAATTCAGAACAGACCAATTTAGGGAGGGGCCTGAAGTTGAGGTTCGATTGTTCCAATTGAAGATATTACTCAATGAACCTGGGGGGATGGTGTTGGCGGCCAGGGCAAAAGTCCCTGTCAATGAGAGCGAAGGATACAAATTGGCTTTGGTCGCACCTATCATTTCCAATTGAGCAATCGCTTGCATTCGTGACTGGTAAATATCGGGGCGCTGCACGAGTGTTTCGCAAGGAATGCCGACCGCCACTGAAGGGGGTGCTTTGGGAATTGCGTGGTTCTTTGTCAAATATGGATCCACATGATCAGGGGTTGTCCCTAACAAGACGGCCAGAGCATCCTTCTCGTGTTGTAAATCACTCACATAAGTAGGCATTGTCGCTTGAGTGCTTGAAAGTTCGGTTTGTGCTTGCTCAACATCCAACAAGCTGCTTTCCCCTGCAGAAAATCGAGCCTTCGCAATGTTTAGTCCTTCTGTCTGCACTTGAATATTTTGTTTTGTCACACGGATCAATTCTTCGGTGGTTCGAATTGAAATATAGGATGTAGCGATATCGGCGGTAAGATTCACAAGGGTTTGATGATAAGCAGCGTATGTGGCTAGAAAGCTTGCATCATTGGCTAAAATGGCGCGTCGAAATTGACCCCAAAAATCAATCTCCCAACTGGCGGATACGCCAAGCAGCGCCGTATCAAAGGACGTAGGGAGCACCGTTTGCAACGATGAGCCTCCAATTCTTTGATGGGCGTATTGTGCTATCAATGTTTGTTGTTGGGGGAATAGTTCACCCACGGCCTGAGCAAGTGTCGCTCTTGCTTGCAACACCTGTACACCTGCGGCTTGCAGTGGCAAGTTATGAAGATAACCGACGTGTATCAACTCAGTCATGGAGGGATCATGGAACACATTCCACCATAACGTATCATGATAGGGGGTTTCTTTGACGTGAGTCCCAACGGCTGCCCAATGGTTTGCCAACTGTTTTTTAGGCTCTTTATAATTAGGCCCAACCATCAAACAAGCGCTTAACAACAGGCCGGACAAAAAAATAACTAAGATTTGTCGACCCTTTTTAAGCTCAGGCCACACTTGATGACTGCGCAAAATATACATCCCTATAACAAACCCATCCATTACTCCAAAAACACTTTACCAGGAAGTCTACCTTCCTGCCACATCTGAGGGCATAAGTTTTGATGTCTGAATCACCAAGGAGTGTCAGGTTTTGGGAAATCGGCATAATATTCGCCCCACATCCTGTCACAATAAGCCTTTCGGAGCACCTTGCGGTCTACTGATGAATTCAATCTCAAAGGGCAATTGTGCTGTCCGCAAATACGTTTCTACTTTGCAGCAAACAGGACTGCCGTTAGGTAGCCCCTCCTTACGCGAGGGAACTGAAATAACTTAATCATGCCTTAAGACCTTTGTTAGATAAGATTTGAAAATATATTCCCAACCGGAAGAACTTTCAATTTCAAAAGAACTCTTATAAAGTGTGGCAAACGGATTTTCCAACCTTGGTTCTATGAACATTTTATGCTTTTTCGCAGGCACCGCCTTTTTTTATGATAAAAGCATCTATTCTCTTCTTCTGCTAGGCGCGCTGTTTTTGTTCAAACTCAAACCCACCCTGTTGTGCTGGTTCTTTGCTGCATGGATTCTTGCGGTGGTTCACCAGTGGCTTATCTCGCCCATTGGCATGCCGGACACTCGTGTGATAAAACAAGCTCATCTTTTGGGTTTGATCAACTCCATCCCAACTCACACGCCCTCCAAAACTCAATTTCAATTCCGGGCCCAGAGTCTCAATGGCAAACCTATTGATACCACAATTCTCCTCTCCGGATTTGATGGTGCCCCTGAATTTCATGCTGGTGAAACTTGGGATTTGACGGCAAACATTAAAAAACCAATAAACTATGCGAACCCGGGTGGTTTTGATTATGTGGGTTTATTAAGTTCTCGGCATATCGAATGGATTGGCATTTTAAAAAAAGGCACAGCTTATCGCGTGCTATCGCCCCGCTACCCTTCTCTATTAATTTTACGCGAGCATTTGGCCAAAACACTTCAAATTTTGGTTCCAGAGAATGATCTTTTGGGCATTTTTGAAGCCTTGACCTTGGGGTTAACCAGCCACATTGATGCAGCACATTGGGATTTGTATCGCCGTACTGGAACCACACATCTCATCGATATCTCAGGCGAACACATCGCGTTGATTGCAGGGCTCTTCTATTGGCTTTTTAAATGGCTTTGGAGGCATCTCGGTGCGGTATGTCTCATCTTCCCCGCACAAAAAATAGCGGGTATTGCGGCCATCGTTTTCTCAATGACTTATACCCTCATCGCAGGTTTTTCAGTACCTACGCAACGCTCACTTATCGCCTGCTGTCTTGTGCTGTCACGTCATTTTAAAAACCAGCCTCTCTCCATCTGGCAAACTTGGCGTTACGGATTATTCTTAGTTCTCCTCCTCGAGCCGCACGCAGTCAAGATGATTGGTTTTTATTTCTCTTTCATTGCCGTAGCTATTTTGATTTTGATCAATCAACGATTCCACTTAAAAAAGATAAAAAAATTGCTACTGATGCAAGTTGCCTGTCTTCTAGGATTGATGCCTTTGTCGTTATATTGGTTTTCTTATGCTTCCATCAATGGATTCCTCGCCAACCTCTTTGCCATTCCTTGGGTAGGTTTCATCATAGTGCCCATGGCGCTGGGAATAGCCGCCTTAAGTCCATGGGGTGTGATTCCTGGTAGTGTTCCTTTGCTCAAAGGAGCGATCCTCGTATTTTTGTACGTTTTAGAGCACATTGATACCCTCGATCAATGGAACTTAAATGCCACATTTATTGACGCCCTATCCCCAATAGCTTTGATGGGGATCATGCTGTTAGGGTTAGTGTATCCTTCCTTTCGACTCATTCCTGTAGCACTGGTATGCCTGATCGCAAGCGTCTTCCCTAACTATGAAAAAATTCGCATGAATGATGCGACAATCGATGTGCTCGATGTGGGACAAGGACTAGCTGTTGCGGTTAGAACGGCTCATCACGTGCTTATTTACGACACAGGAATGGCCTTTTATCAAGGAGGTGATATTGGAAAAAGCGTCATCACGCCTTATTTAAATCACTTAGGCATCAAGCATTTGGACAAAGTCATCATCAGTCACCCAGATCTTGATCATCGCGGAGGATTGAACTCATTACAAAAAGCATTTCCAATAGAAGAATTGATTGTAAATGATCCACACACGGCGTATCTTGGGGGGTCGTGTCATCATCATTCCGATTGGCAATGGGATGGCGTCTCCTTTCACTTTTTTCCAATCCTCACTCAATTTCCAGGCCGAAACAACAACTCATGTGTCTTACAAATCAAAAATAACGCAGGCATTGTCCTGCTGGATGCTGACATTGAAAAAATCGCTGAAGACTATTTGATAACCACTTATGGTACACAATTGGCATCCACCATCATGCTCATCCCTCATCATGCCAGCAAGGGATCTTCATCGAACGCCTTTATCCAACAAGTCGCCCCAAAATACGCCATCGCATCCTATGGTTTCGACAACCGTTATCATTTCCCACATCCTAAAGCCCTACTAACCTATGAGGCACATCATGTGACAACCTATCATACGCCTGATTGCGGCATGGTCCGTGTTCACATGAAACCACTCGCTATCACCCCACGATGCTACCGATAAATTCAGCAGATCTAAATACTGGACTTAGGACAAATACAGTTCTGCCCTTACGTGCCCGCGCCCGTGAGCGTGCCCTTGCCCGATCAGTTTTGATTTATAATTAGCAACTACGCGACCATTTTTCCATCAACAAGTTTTTTTATTCTCTTTTTACTGGAGTTTGGATAAACCACGATCTAATACGAGCCCGTGACCGTGGGCGAGCCCGCCCGGACCAGACTCTAAACCTCAATTTCGGCACGATTCTGGGACATAAATCCAAGCAGCGACCGGAAGCGTTGAACAGGTCCACTGAAGCGATGTACCGACCACATAAGCACTTGGTGTCAATGTGATGGTAAATGCAGGCAGGTTACCCAACGCATCTGTGTTAGGAAGTAACAAAATGACACTGCCAGCTGTGATGGTGAGGGATGTGAGGTTGGTTGATGCATAGCTTGCCGGTGAGCCTAAACCTGCAGCAGCATTGTCCGCAGGGATGCTCCCAACGGACTGAGTGGCTTCCGTTACAGCGGTCTTGCCCATGGCTCCCGCCGCCAAGGCCTCCGTCACTCGTGATCTGATAAGATAGGTTTGATAGACGGGAATTGCGATGGCACTAAGAATGCCAATAATTGCAACAACGACCATCAGCTCTATCAAGGTAAAACCTAAGTTCTTCAAATGGTTCATGCTCCTCTTCTCAACACATCATTGCACCCAATTGAGATCAAGCAAGTTTGATGCCAACAAACATGCCGTTCACTTCAGCGGCAATGAAAATCGGAAAGCAGCGCCCTTTTTTTCAAGATTTTCAACCCAAATATTGCCCCCATGAGCATGGATGATTTTATGACAAATCGCCAAACCTAACCCTAAGCCCCTGACTGTAGTTAATTGCTTACCGCGATAAAATTTTTCAAATAACTTCTCCCTCTCATCCAAAACCACACCAGGCCCTTGGTCTTCGACACTCACAACCACTGTCCCGCTTTCCTGATGAACGGCAATAGTGATAGACGATTTGACGGGCGTGAATTTCATCGCATTGTCTAATAAATTAAACATCACTTGTTGGATCAACCCTTCATTCAAAGGCACCAGAGGCAAGTTTTTGGGAATATGAGTCCGAAGATCTCTTCCCTTCAAAGCCTTAGATGAAATATCAATGACACAATGAATGACAATATTGAGTGACGTGGGTGTTTTCTCCAGTTTGATGTCTTTGGTCTCGAGTTGTATGATCCTGATGATATTGTTGTTGATTTGATTGAGGGTATCTACCTCAAAATCCATCTCTTTGGTGATCCCATGAAGCTTTTCATCCTCATAGGTTTTGAGGGTCGTCAGCGCGTCCAAGATTCTTTTCAATGGCATTTTTAAATCGTTTGAAATCGCCTCGAGTAACGCAATCTTAGCTCGCTCTGTTTTTATTTTAATCTCTTTCTTCTGCGATTTTTCCTGCATGTGATCCACTTCTAAAGCCAAAGCCAATTGATGCACACAAGAATCCAGCAAGGTCATTTGCTCTGGCGTCAGGAGCTGCTTCGTTCTTGGTTGAATGCGTAATACCCCTAGAATCCCTTCTGCAGCCAACAAGGGAAGATAGAGCGCCTTTGAAAAGGCAAGCGTATCGGTTCCTAAGCCGGCTCTCTGCCCAACCTCAAAAACCCATTGTGCAATACTCATCTCTTTCGTTTCTACTCGTTGTTTGTCGGGATTGGCAAATTGAATTTCAAGATTATTTTTGACCGGTAAAAGAGCTACCACATCACTAGCAAAGGCCTGAGCAATATAATTCACACCAAGCTCTAAAAGCTTGTCAACCCCTCGTGTTTTGGTAAGTTGACGACTTAAGGTATATAAAGCCATTGTTTGATATTGAAGAAGTCGCGCCATAGCCGCTTGCCGGCGTGTGAGAATCGTTAAATAGCTGATAATTTGCCCAACCAACAACATCACAAGTGAGGTTATGCCATATTCAATGTTCGCGACATTAAAACTATAAAAAGGAGGCACAAAAAAGAAATCATAAGCCGACACACTGATGATTGAGAAAATAACAGATAACCCAACCTGCCCCAATCTGGCAATCAAGACCAAACTCAAGAGATAAACCATCACCAAATTACTACCCGCTAAATACGGATAAAGCATCAAATTAAAGAGGGTCGCAATGGTCGTCACCATAACGGCAATAGCATAAGACTTCCAAGGAGTCCATGTTCGTTTATGTGTGCTTTCTTGTTTCTGAGAGCTCACTTCACCCGTCATGATATAAACGTCGATTTCGCCACTTTGACGAACAAGTTCATCGACCAAGCTACGCTGAAATAACCCACGCCAACGCGTCACCACATGCTTTCTAACCATGATCTGCGTCACATT
>JAPLRK010000026.1:0-8346 GCA_026399195.1 Legionellales bacterium | reverse complement strand
TTCTGCTCGCGAGCAAAATCCATCACTTCTTTCACGATATCGTAACCCGTCACCACATGAGCTTCAGCACCCAATTGCTCAGCAAGACGTAAATTTTGAATGGCTGTGTTTCGATTGGCCGTCGTGGTTTGGTTTTGAGGAGTATCTACGTAGATGGCCAACCAGTCAGCTTGCAAACCGGTGACCATGCGTTTTGCAGCACGGATCAATTTAAGGGATTCACGTCTTGGCCCAACACACACCAAGATTTTTCCACGAGTGGGCCAAATCCTTGTGATCCCTTCACTCTGACGATACAACAGCACATCCGTCCCAACCCGTTCAGCGGTGATTCGCAAAGCCAATTCCCGAAGCGCTATCAAGTTCCCTTTTCTGAAAAAATGTTCCGTGGCGAGCTCAGCTTGTTTTGGGATATAAATTTTGCCATCTTGCAAACGCTTTAACAAATCTTCAGGTGGGAGATCCACAACAGCAATGGTGCTTGCCATTTCTATCATAGAATCAGGCACTGTTTCTTGAATAGGGGCTTGAATGATTTGAGCCACATCGTCTTTCAAACTTTCAATGTGCTGTACATTCAATGTGGTATAAACATCGATGCCTCTGTCTAAAAATTCTTTGATGTCTTGCCAACGTTTTTCATGACGTAACCCAGGGGGATTAGAGTGCGCCATTTCATCAATCAGAATCAAGCCAGGGTGCCGTTTCAAAGCAACATCTAGATCGAACTCTAAACAAATTTTATTGCGATAGGAAATGCTTTGCCGAGGAATACTTTCAATCTTTTTTAACATCTCCTCAATGTCGTGTCGTCCATGAGACTCTACAATGCCAATGATAACATCAAGTCCTTCCTCACGTTTTTCAATGGCATCATGCAACATCGCATAGGTTTTACCAACACCAGGTGCCGCACCTAAGTAGATTTTAAGTTTGCCACGCCGTTTTTTACGCTCTTCATCCTCTGTCCGTTGTAAGAGCTCATCTGGAGAAAGTCTCTGGCCGACCATGTTACCTTCGCTCCTATAAATTATCCAAGGCGAGATTTAACGAAAGCACATTGATTCGAGGCTCACCTAATATCCCAAAAGTCCGTTTTTGAATGTGCTCATCAACCAATGAAGTGACATCCTCCTCAGACAGTTGACGCGCTTTTGCAATTCGAGACACCTGATAATATGCCGCTTGAGGGCTAATATCAGGATCAAGACCACTCCCTGATGCCGTCACCAAATCAACGGGTATCGCTTTATTCGACGAAAAATCCCATTTTTTCAGATCATTCACCCGTGCACCAACGCGTGCCAAATACGCCTCATTTGAAGGTCCACTATTCGATCCACTCGACGATTCAGAGTTGTATGGAAAAGGCATCGTTTCTGAAGGTCGTCCCCAGAAATATCGAGGAGAGATCATGCTTTGCCCAATGAGAACTGAAGCGATTATGCTCCCCTGACTCTCAACTAGACTTCCATTGGCCTGCCATGGAAAAGAAAGCTCCGCAATCATCGTGATGGTCAGAGGATAAATCAGCCCAGTCACTATGGATAAAAAGACAAGAATCAACCCCGCGGACTTTACTTGAGAAAACAGTGTTTTGAACATGCGCGGCTCCTTAGAAACTCATCAAGAGGAAATCGATACATTTGATCCCAACAAAAGGCACAACCAACCCCCCAAGCCCGTAAATAAAAACATTATTTCGTAATAAGTGGGCGGCATCCACACGTTTATATTTCACCCCTGAGAGCGCTAATGGAATCAAAAAAACAATGATCAAGGCGTTAAATATCACTGCTGATAAAATAGCGCGAGATGGCGATGAGAGCTGCATCACATTCAAAGCATTCAATGAAGGATAAGTTACTGCAAAAGCTGCTGGCAAAATGGCAAAATATTTTGCAACATCATTGGCTATGCTGAATGTGGTGAGCGATCCTCTGGTCATCAACATTTGTTTACCGATTTCAACCACTTCTATCAATTTGGTGGGATTGGAATCCAAATCAATCAAATTTCCTGCCTCCTTCGCCGATTGGGTCCCTGTATTCATAGCAACAGCCACATCAGCCTGCGCCAAAGCTGGGGCATCGTTGGTACCATCTCCCGCCATCGCGACCAAATGTCCCTGGGATTGAAGCATACGGATGAGATTTAGCTTTTCTTCAGGTTTTGCATTGGCATGAAAATCATCAACCCCGGCCTCTGCCGCAATAGCCGCAGCCGTTAAGGGATTATCTCCAGTGACCATAATGGTTCTAATTCCCATGCGCCGTAACTCAGCAAACCGCTCCTTAATCCCTCCTTTGACAATATCTTTGAGATGAATAACACCTAACACCTGCTTCCCCTCAGTCACCACCAGAGCAGTGCCACCCTTCTTCGAAATGTTATCAACACTTTGTTGCACCTTGTCTTGGAAAACACCGCCAATGTCTTCAATGTATTCTTTGATAGAACAAGCCGCGCCTTTGCGAATTTGTCGACCAGGTAAATTAGCCCCACTCATTCTTGTTTCAGCAGTAAACGGGATGAAGGTCGCATTCATGGTGCTGATCGGACGCCCACGAAGACCATATTTTTTTGCAAGAACCACAATGGAACGACCTTCCGGCGTTTCATCGGCAAGAGATGCCAATTGTGCAGCATCTGCTAGGGCTTCTATGGTGCAACCGTCTGCGGGAAGGAAGGCTATCGCTTCACGATTGCCAAGTGTAATCGTACCTGTTTTATCCAGTAACAAAACATCTACATCTCCAGCAGCCTCAACCGCATGCCCAGACATCGCAATCACATTCGCTTGTATCATACGATCCATTCCAGCAATCCCAATCGCTGAAAGCAAGCCCCCAATGGTGGTTGGCGCAAGGCAGACAAAGAGTGCCACCAACACGGTGATGGAGACCACTTGACCTGAATGGGCTTGCATCACCCCGTAAATTGAAAAAGGGAGTAACGTGGCTGAGACCCATAAAAACACCATCGTCAATGCCGCCAGTAAGATGGTCAGAGCAAGTTCATTCGGTGTTTTTTGCCGCTTGGCACCCTCAACCAAACCTATCATGTGATCCAAAAAGGTTTCACCAGGATTTGAGGTAATGCGAATGATAAGCCAGTCAGAGATCACTTGTGTGCCGCCCGTCACCGCACTTCTATCCCCCCCACTTTCTCGAATCACAGGTGCACTTTCACCAGTCACCGCGCTCTCATTCACTGTGGCAATGCCCTCAATGACTTCTCCGTCGCTGGGGATAAAATCGCCAGCCTCAACCATCACAACATCTCCCTCACGTAAGGCATCGGACATCACCAACGTGATTTTTGCGTCGATGGAGGGTTTGGCCAATTTTTTGGCCTGCACATCCCGGCGCGCTTTGCGTAACGCCTGTGCTTGAGCCTTGCCGCGACCTTCCGCCATGCTTTCAGCAAAATTTGCAAAAAAAACAGTAAGCCAAAGCCAACATGAAACAGTCTTCTGTTCCAATAAGTGCTCCAATAAATAGAACACTGGTCAGTATCGATCCAATATAAACCGTGAACATCACAGGATTATGACGCTGTTTTTGAATCGATAATTTCAAAAAAGAATCGAGAAGAGCCCTTTTTAGAATGCCGGCATCCCACAATGAACGTGCCCCTAACTTAGCTCCCATAAAGCTCCCACAACTTCAATTGTTCAACAATCGGGCCTAATGCCAGGGTTGGGAGAAACGAAAGCGCTCCTAATACGATGATAACCCCAAGCAATAAGACAATAAAAAGAGGGGTATGGGTTGCAAGTGTCCCAGAACTCTTAGGAATGATTTTTTTGCGAGCCAATGATCCGGCAATGGCCAAGACCGGAATGGCAATCCAGTAACGCCCAACCAACATCACGACACCTCCTAATACATTATAAAAAACCGTATTCGACTGTAACCCTGCAAATGAACTGCCATTGTTATTCACCATTGAGGTAAAAGCATAAAGAATCTCAGTAAATCCATGTGGGCCTGAATTGGTGATAGCAGAAGTCCCTATCACAGTCACCGAGCCCAGGGCCGTGGCAACCAACACCACCAATGGCATCACCAACACACTAAAACAAGCCATTTTCATTTCAAAAGGCTCTATTTTTTTGCCCAAATACTCAGGCGTCCGCCCCACCATCAAGCCTGCCACAAACACCGTGATAAGCACTAACATCAACATCCCATACAGACCACAGCCCACCCCTCCGAAGATGACTTCCCCCAAATGCATCAACCACAAAGGAACCAATCCTCCCAATGGCAGATACGAATCCAACATGGAATTAACCGATCCATTAGAAGAAGCCGTGGTGAGGGTCGTCCACAAAACAGAACTCAAAATTCCAAAACGGGACTCTTTTCCCTCCATATTTCCTGCAGGATAAAGATCCCAATTCGGTAAAAGATCAACGCCCATCTGATCTAGCGCCGGATGACCCGCTTGTTCTGAAACGAGACAAAGCGCCAGAAAAGGAAGCACCATAAGCCCCATTGCCGCCAACAGTGAAAAGCCTTGTCGCTTGTCCTTAACCATCACGCCATAAGCATAACAACAAGAGGCCGGCAGCAGTAAAATAGCTAACATTTCTAAAAAATTAGTGATAGGCGTGGGGTTTTCGAAAGGGTGCGCTGAATTAACATTAAAAAATCCACCGCCGTTCGAGCCTAATTGCTTGATAGCCACTTGGGAGGCGACGGGACCCATGGGTATCACTTGGGTATTCACCTCTGGATGGTCAGCTGTTGCTTGAATAGGATGTAGGAGTGTGGCTTTTTGATTAGGCTTCAGATTTTGAATCACCCCTTGAGAGACCAAACCTAAAGATAAAATGATGGACAACGGCAGAAATAGATACAACACCCCTCGCATCATATCAACCCAAAAGTTACCTAGAGCTTGTCCCTCATTGGACGCAATCCCACGAATCAACGCTACCAACAAACACATCCCACTAGAAGCAGAGAGAAAATTTTGCGAAGTGAGGGCCGACATTTGACTAAAATAACTTAGAGTGGACTCGCCTGCATAGGATTGCCAATTCGTATTCGTCACAAAGCTTGCTGCAATATTAAAAGCCAAATCAGGCGAAACGGCTGAAAAATGTTGTGGGTTAAAAGGAAGAACCCCTTGTAACCGTAAGAGAGCGTAGACCATCAACACACCTAATGCGTTGAATATGAGCATGGCAGAGAGGTACTGCTTCCAATCCATGGGATCATGCATTTGGCTCGGGCACCACCAAGACAACTTGGCGTCAAAGCGACATCCTTTCCCTTCATAAACCCAGACCATGTAGCACCCCATGGGCTTAATCAACAGGAGAAGGATAAAAAAATAAAAGCCAATTGGGAGCAATTGCAAAGAGGTTAACATGACATAACTCAAAACAAGTCAGGTCTAAACATGACAACCAGCAAATAACAAAACAATCCCATCGTGATGAAACCACAACATCCGTAAAGCATCATGACACTCTCCTCAACGTATCAAAGAATGCCATAAGACCCAAACAAGAAATGAAAAAAATAACGCCAATCGATATCAACAGCACATCCATCATGGTGGTTCTCTCCCTATTTGACTGTTTTCACAGTATACTGTGCCCATAGTCTAGTAGCCATGGGTTCTCAATGTTAAGTTCTCCCGTCTTTGTGTTCTATGTGGGTGTCGCTGCAATTTTCCTCATTCAAGTCCTCAGCCTATACGTGTTTCTAAGGCTTCAACGCCAACAAAGCGTTCAAGCTGTGAATCATTTCGAAAAATTACTTTCGGCTTTCACCAGCCAACTCCACCAATTACACATGAGTTTACAGGGTCTTCATCAAACAGGGCAACACAGTCTTCATGAAAAAATCACCCAGGGACAACTCATGAGCCAGCAACTCATGACAGAAACCATGCGACATCAGATGACCGATGTACGTGAGCAAATGAACCATAGCTTCAAACAACACGCCACATCCCTCACTTCTCACCTTCAAACCCTCACCGAAGAGATCCGAAATCATTTGCAAAATTTAACCCAACAAGTCAATCATCGTTTGACAGAAGGGTTTGAAAAAACATCCTCTACGTTCACAGATGTGGTTCGGCGCTTAACGATCATCGATGAGGCTCAAAAACAAATCACCGAATTATCCTCCCATGTCATGAGTCTACAAGATGTCCTGGTGGATAAGCGCGCCCGAGGCGCCTTTGGTGAAGTGCAACTCACCACCCTACTTGCGAACATGCTCCCCAGCAACCATTACAGTCTGCAGTACACGTTAAGCAATCAAAAACGAGCTGATTGTATTTTATTTTTACCAGAACCTACAGGGAACATCGTCATAGACGCCAAATTTCCGCTGGAAACCTATCAAAGGATCACCAATACAGACGCCTCATCCGTTGAGAGAAAAAATTTGCAACAACAGTTTCGACAAGATCTTCAAAAACACATCAAAGACATTGCCGAGAAGTACATTATTCCCAATGAAACAACCGATGGAGCGGTCATGTTCATTCCAGCCGAAGCCATTTTTGCAGAAATTCATTCCAATTATCCAGAAGTGATCAGTATGTCACAACGACTCAAAGTTTGGCTTGTATCCCCCAGCACCTTAATGGCCGTGTTAACCACAGCCCGAGCCGTGTTAAAAGATGATGCCACACGAAAACAGGTTCATATCATCCAAAAACATTTACATGCCCTAGCTGATGATTTTCAACGCTTCGAAAAGCGCATGGACAAATTATCCAAGCACATCGACTTAGCACACCAAGATGTCAATGAAGTGAACACCTCCGCGAAGAAAATATCCCAACGTTTTCAAAGAATTGAATCGGTAGAATTGGAATTGAAGGAAGAGTCAGAGATTGTTGCAAAAATTGACTCGTGTGACATCTCCCAATGATCAAGTATCGATCAAACATTTGACTAAATACCATCCTTAGCTTATACTAAAAATACATCAAGAAATAATTAAGGACAAAAAGACCATGTTTTCTACACCAGGCACAAAGGGCCCGGTCGCCATTGTTCCACGAGCAGTGGACAACCCATCTGACGGAAATTGTGCTCCCTATTCCTTTGCTATTGGCTTGATGGATATCATTCAGTACGAGAGCCAATATCATTGTCGAGATATGTTTGACAGGTGGTGTAAATTAGATCCCTCCATAGCAGATTTATATCAGGACATCTGCGCATGTCCTTTGATTGGGAGGCTGCCAAAATCGCCAATGTTGACCAGACTTCAAGCATCCATCAGGCAACTCTCGTTGCAGACACAATCCCGTGCACTACAGGCCGCTTGTGCAGATCTTCGCGAATGCAGGGTACATCTGGTCAGCGAAGAAACCCCTGGAGAGGCTGTTGACCAGAAACCTGTCCTCAACGGTCGTGAGATCTTGATTCTATCTAACGCTGACGGTTATTCCATCGGGTATAGAAATGTAAGAGGGGAATACGAGCAGAAAGCCATTGATGATAAAGATCTTATTCGAAGATTACGTGCTCATAAACCCCCTTCATACATCAACGAATCATCCGTAATCAATGGTGTTGATGAGCTGCTTTCAACCGAAAAATATAGGGCAACCGCCTTGACTTGGCAAAAATATAAACAACTTCTAGGGTCCGATATTTTTGTTTTATTTTCTGGCGCTTATTATAAGAATATGGACTCTGATTTGTCACGTTCCGAAGGCATAACCAAAGCCCTTGATACCCTTCGCGTTAAACTGAATGGGTTGAACGAAGATGAAAAGCAAGCCGGCATAGTGCGTGCTTTTTTAACATTGCTTTACGGAGAGAGAGAGTCTTTCGATGACCTCACCCCTGAAACCCCTTTCGATCCAGGCTCACCCCTTGTTGCGGTACTCAATTTGCTCACCAAACCCTTTCATTGGATCTATTTTCAAGACATTTATGTATTAGCCCCGCTGTTTCAAGTTAATTTTCATCCCATGGTGAATGGTGAACATATACAAGAGTATAAAGATGATCCGAAAATGCCGGTGATCACCGTGGAAAATATTGGTAGAGGTCATTTTCAAACGCACGTGGTAGTGGCTGAAAGCACCTCTGGTTCTGGAAGTGACCATCGCTATGATATGGGGGGTACGCCACCTCCAAAGCCTACGCGAACTATCTCAAGTGATGGTGGTCCTGAAAAGGCTGCAGATGATGCAGCAGCCAAAAGAGCCACAGCTGAGGCAGAAGCCAAAAAAGCCGCAGATGAGGCAGCAGCCAAAAAAACCGCAGCTGAGGCAGCAGCCAAAAGAGCCACAGCTGAGGCAGAAGCCAAAAAAGCCGCAGATGAGGCAGCAGCCAAAAGAGCCACAGCTGAG
>JAPLRK010000017.1 GCA_026399195.1 Legionellales bacterium | reverse complement strand
ATCCATGGCTAAGTCAAATAGGGCAATCATAAATGTGGCAAAAATGCATGGGGATTTTGAAAAAATGACCGAAAACCCTGTCAACCCCTAAATGAAAAAATTTAAAAATATTTTCTATCGCAGCCCTACCGAAAGGTCACGTATCATTCATCAGCGAAGTCAGAAACGATTACCGCTGAATGATATTTATAGACAGCTATTCAACCCAGCGCTGTATCTTCAAGCTTATGGTCGTTTGTATCGTAATCAAGGTGCAATGACGAAAGGAAGCACAGATGAAACAGTAGATGGGATGTCGCTTGAGAAGATCAATAAAATTATTGAGCAGCTCAAACGGGAAACTTATAGATGGAAGCCGACTCGACGTATCCATATCCCCAAAAAGAATGGAAAACTGAGGCCGTTAGGTATCCCGTCTTGGTCAGATAAGCTTTTGCAAGAGGTCATAAGATCACTGCTAGAAGCCTACTACGAACCACAGTTCTCCAATAGCTCGCATGGCTTTCGGCAGAAACGAGGTTGTCATACCGCTTTACAGCAAATAAAGCGCGTGTGGCATGGAACGAAATGGTTTATCGAAGGTGACATTCAGGGTTGTTTTGACAATATTGACCACAATATTTTAATAAACATCCTGCGTGAAGACATTAAAGATAATCGTTTCATTCGGTTAATAAAACACCTGCTGGACGCTGGTTATATGGAAAAATGGAGCTATCACCCAACGCTGAGTGGAACACCTCAAGGCGGCGTGATAAGTCCACTTTTAGCGAATATTTATCTCAATCAACTGGATAAATTTGTCTATGAAAATATCATCCCTAACTACGATAAAGGAAAGAAAAGACGACATAACCCAGAATATGATCGTGTATCAAACATGATTTATGCTTATAGAAGGAAAAATAACCCCAGCGAGGCCAAAAAGTTGGAAAAGGTTCGTAGAACACTGACCACATTGGATTCCGAGGATCCTAACTATAGGCGTTTACGTTATGTAAGATATGCTGATGATTTTCTATTGGGCTTTGTCGGGCCTATGGTAGAGGCGAGTGAAATTAAAGAGCAGATTCGATACTTCTTGGATCAGAAGCTGAAAATGGGCTTGTCGGAAGATAAGACCTTAATAACACATGCCACTACAGAGAAAGCCCTTTTTCTTGGTTATCAAATCTCAGTGACGTACTGTGATACAAAGATAACAGACAATAAGAGAGCAATAAATGGTGGTATCTCTCTTAGAATGCCGGACAAGTTTATACATGCAAGAAAAGGTTTTTACATGAAAAATGGAAAGCCGATTCATCGGATGGAGCGCACACACGAGACGGACTATAGTATCATGTGTCGCTATCAATCCGAGTACAGAGGTTTTGTACAATATTATCAGTACGCTGAGAATATCGCATGGCTAAATACATTGCATTGGACGATGCAGTCTTCACTATTGAAAACACTGGCTCATAAGCATAAGTTATCTGTAAACAAGATGGCGAATAAATATAAGTCAACTGTCATAACACCGCATGGGCCTAGAAAATGCCTAGAGGTTCAAGTAAAACGTAAAGACAAATCGCCATTAATAGCAAGATTCGGCGGCATCCCTCTCGTAGTGGGTTCTCAAAGCGGTATAAAGGACGACTATTTAGGTCGTAAGAGTCTCGGCCGAACCGAATTGATTAGCAGACTTCTGGCACAGACATGTGAAGTATGCAAGTCAACACAGGATATAGAGGTGCACCACGTGAGAAAACTTGCAGATCTAGAGAAAAACGGACGTAGAAGCAAACCAGAATGGGTTAAATTAATGGCATCAAGACAAAGAAAAACTATGGTTGTTTGTCGTAAATGTCATGACGATATCCATGCTGGTGTAACGTCTCGAAATAATCATCCCATTCCCTTAGGTTTTGTCTCACCTTACGTTAGTGTTTTTTCAGTATATTGTTAACCATTCCCCGCAGACATCCCAAGACAAGCAAAAAAATGACCGAGCAGCCTGATTGCATTAT
>JAPLRK010000014.1 GCA_026399195.1 Legionellales bacterium | reverse complement strand
AAAGGACGGGGAAAACTTGGACCCTCAGGCCTGCAAAGCGTACCGGTTAAGGATATCTTTTTATACCCCCTGGATCGAAATTTTAAAACGGTCTTGAAAAATTGGGCTTGTCAATAACGGGGTTGACCGAATGTTTACCTTTATCCAGTCGAGATAATTTAAGCCTGTCATTACCTTTACTGTCTTTGACGATCTCAACAGCATCATTTGTTGGCAATCGTTCGATCACTGCTTGATAAGTATTATCTAGCTTGGTAGATAAAAAGCCAAATACCTCATCAAAATCAGTGCCTAAATTTAGTGAACGACACACGGTGCTCTTATTTTTATCCCATGACGCGCCTTTTAATAGCTTTGCTCTGGGATCGCACCAACGCTCACTTTGCTCGATAAAAATATCACGGCTGCGCAAATTTGCCTGCAAATTATCCATCGCACACAATGTATATCCTGGGCGATCTACTTCTTTTGATTTCGCATTGATGACAGCACCACGCCAACCAGTATTCACAATATCTAGCGGCGCATCCTTAAATGAAGGTTGGCGCTTACCTTCCATCGTAGCCAAAAATTCCATGACTTCCTGCGCCGGTTTGCCTTCCTTGGTGGCCTGAAATTTAATGGTGTTTAACAATGTTGGTAAAAATCGACGTACTGTGTTGTATTGCTCAAGAAGCTCGTCATAGTATTTATCATGATTTGGTTTAGCAATTTGCCGGATGATTTCCGCCGCGCCGGCGATTGCATCCCTCGACATTGCTTTGTAAATTAGTTCCGTCAAGTTGTTGTCTTTTTCATGCTGAATAAATAAATCACTAAAATCAGATAGCTTCAGTGCGGCTTTATCCAAATCACCAAGGCTACGAATGCGTTTTTTTTCACCTGTACGCTTTGCTTGGGCGGTAACTTCTGTGATCAACATGTCGAGCAAATCCAATGCATCATCTAGGGCTTTTGTCTCATACACATAAGCAAATGCAAGCAATACCGCCATGCGCCTATCATCGGCCATTCTAGCAATCGATGGTGCCCATGAGATGGTAACATATCTGGCCAAGTGATTGATTTTAGTTTTTGGTATGTTACCAAAATTTATTTGGCCTATTCCAAGGTCGCGAATAAACTTATAACGTTGCAACGCTTGCACCAGCCCGCTACTGCTAATCCGTGTTGGGCCATTTTTCAATTCATCCAATTTGCTATAACGCTTACCCTTTGGAATAAGCAACAAATTTTCTAATTGTTCTTTTTGGCTAGGATTTGCAAGGGAAGCCAGTCGCTGCCACAGTCGCTTTGAAACACGTTCTCTCACCCTCGATACCATGATTACCAAGGTGCTAATCCCCGGCAATAGAACCTTCCTGATCACTAGCCACATCGTACAACGTTCAAATAAAAGACTGGGCCGCTCATTACCAAACCAAGCTTGAGAGTATAGCCATCTGTTTAATCGAAACCGCCATATCGCATTAAAATCCTGGTAATCAAATATAATCTTGATTTCATTACAATGTGCTGATCGTGTTGCTTTGCGTTCCAAGTATTGATCGATGTCTGCTGGAAGATTAATATTTAACTGCTTGGTGATGTAATTTATTGCATCGCTTGGCACATCAACCGGGTTTGAAAGAAAAGTACCTAAAAATCTGACGGTGGTTAATTGTACGGCATACCCAAGTTTATTGTAATCACGGCGACAAGCATTAATTAATTCCTTGTCCTTATCGTCAAGATAAAAATATTTATCGAGTTGTTCCTGCGAAAGTTCATCAGGATACCTAGCGTAAGTCTGATTTTGTTCATCGGTTAAAAAATTGACAGGCATGCGTGTCTCGTAAAACGATCGTTTGTTAAGATCAAAAATGTAAGGTAAAAAAGTAGCCGGAAGTGTATCATCTATCCATCTTAAGAAACAAAATATTGTTTTCCCGATATATTGCCAATTAACGAGAAAAAATACATGCCAAAATTAGTCGGCTATGCCCGTGTCAGCACGAATGATCAGGATGTGCAATTGCAACTCAATGCACTTGAAGCCGCAGGCTGTGCCAAAACCAATATCTTTATTGATCATATTTCAGGTGTACGTACAGAACGGCCAGGACTAGAAAAATGTATCTTTGATTTGGAAGCCGGTGATACATTATTAGTCTGGCGATTAGATCGTTTAGGTCGATCAATGCCACACCTGGTAGCACTAATTGAAGATTTGGGTAAAAAAGGCATTGGGTTTCGATCGCTCTGTGATGGTGCAATTGACACCACGACTGCTTCAGGCGAACTTATTTTCAATATATTTTCCGCATTAGCTCAATTTGAACGAAAATTAATTCAAGAGCGAACGAGAGCCGGCCTAGAAGCCGCACGAGCTAGAGGTGTAAAGGGTGGTCGTAAAAAAATATCGCCTAAAAATCCTAAAGTACTGATGGCAAAACGTATGCATAAAAATCATGGGATGAGTATAGATGATATTTGTAAAACGCTTAATATCTCGCGCGCTAGCTTTTATCGATATCTTTCGCTAGAAGAGTAACTCAGGAGTCAAAGCCATTTGATAAATATAGATACCTGCATCAATGCGAGCAACTGGAAAAAAGAGGCTTATCAGCACTATGTTTTTTATTCGCCCGCTCAGCAAGTGATTGCATTCCTCAAACAACAGATAATAGCGCAAGGAACAACGTTCAATTGCTTCAAAATAGGGTTTAAACATTTCTACAAGCCTTTTGCTTGCCTTGTTATTAACACACTAACGGGTGAGTTTTTTCTAGCAAGAGATCATTTTGGCTTGGAGCCATTTTATTACACCATCATTTCAGGCGAGCGAAACCGACTATGCTTTGGTTCAAACCTACCGGATATTTTGGCGCATGTTAAAAATCCAGTGCAGGATAAACAGCAAATTAGTAATGTATTAATGGACATCTGTACAAGTAGCCTTAAATATACCGACAATACCTTTTATGAAAACGTGTTTCGCGTTACCCCAGGGCATGTATTGCAATTAAACCTTGCGCAAAAGCACGTAGAGCATCGCCATGCTTTTTGGGTGTTAGAGCCAGGAACGCCTAAAATTCATTACGCCTCTGATGCAGATTATGATGCGCATTTTGCGTTTCTTTTACAGGAAGCCATACAGGTATGCTGCCAACAATCGCCTGACTCAGTAGCCATGGAATTCAGCGGTGGCCTGGATACCGCCGCTATTTTTACAGCATGTAACACAGAGGGAATTACCCCGCAATTATTCATGCATGTGGGTGAAGTTGATGATGAGCGTCGGTATGGCGACCAATTATTGCATGAGTCGAAATCAACTCATCCTATTCATTATGTGAATGCCGATGAGTTTGATGTCATTGCTGTGCTAGACCAATACAAGCAATGGTTTGCAGGTGGCGCACCGTATTTATTTTTTATGTTTGCACAAAACATTCATCAAGCCGTAAGTCAGCAAGGATGTAAAATATTACTATCAGGATTTGGTGGTGATGAGTGTGTTTCATCCCATGCTCCATTAAGGACGTATGGTGCTGATGTGGGATATAAAGCGTTATGGAAAGAATTACAAATGACAAATAGCAGCGACTCATCGATTCGTCGGTTACTGCAAACATTAAAATTAACACAACCTGGCTTACTCTATGGTCTACAGTGTATCAAATCATACGTATCTCCATTAGCACGCCGGCAAGTGGGTGTTCATTATAAACCCTATTGTTCACTCCAAGAGCGTGAGCATGATTGGCTGCAAGGACGTTTAAGCCATCATGTTCGCATGCGTATTGAATACAGCGCCGTACTGGCTCGTTACATGGGGTTTACCTACCAATATCCTTTATTATACCCACCGCTGGTTGAATTTTGTTTTTTATTACCTCCGGAGAAAAAACGACGCCTAGGACAAAATCGCTTGCTCATGCGCCGGTATTTAGCCCAACAAGTACCCTCAGGTTTATTTAATGCACACAAAAAATGTGGAGATATATTGCCTGGCACCATGCCAAAATGTCAGCAATTATACGAAAAAGGGAAACTAAATTATTCATTGCGTGACTTGCCTTACAAGCCTACTTATGATTACATAAAGAAAAATACGTTAGTTTCCAACAATCGACTTTTTCATGTTGATTTATTGAGATACATGTTCAAATAGGATTTGAAATGAATGATGAAGAATTTATGCGGGAAATAGTAGAATCGGACCACAAGCCTATTTATCAAAAACCAAAAACATCTCTCTTCTTGCTCAAGGCCGATGAAATACAAAGTGGCGCTTCTCAGGTGTTAGAAAGCCAAGGTGCGGGTTACTTGAACTCTTAAGGACATCACATGAGATTACGTTTAGCATTTTTTTTTATTGTACTGAGTGGAACTTCGTTAGCCAATCAATCATCGTTTAATGAAATCGAAAACGTGCCTAATTTAGACAGTACAACCATTCAAAGCACGAAATATGATGGGATTTTATCTGTTTTTCTCTACTTACCATTATTGGATGACAATGGCTTGTCATCAACCATGTCACAAAGTCAAATGACAGTAACGCCAGGACAAACATATGCAGGGATAAGAGGGATTTATATTCGAGCACATTCTTCAACAAATGGCACATGTTCTGGTACAGCTTCGACTTCATATGGCATTGATAATAGTGTTGGTGTTACAGTAACACTTCAATCTGGGCATGCTTACACAACGACTGACGCTTCCAATTGGGCGCTAAACCAAATTGGAGCCAGTTCATTTACCCCTCAGAATGATGTTGAATTTGGTTTATTAGATAATACATTGGGGTTGATAGGTGGCTCGCTTCAGTGTATCCAGGGAAGTGGTAGTAATACATGTACCACTTCATCGAATTGTGGCTGGAATACAACTCGTTCATGGACGCCTTGATCACATTATCATCATGACGAATAGCCTCCCTTCAACGTTAACTGTTTTTGATACAGCGGTTCATTTAGTTGAGGGGAATATATCGATTCCTAAAACCAATTATGCGCAGCATCAATGTGATGCACAAACGTTTTATTTGGCTATTCCAGGTATTGCACGATTTTTTGCACTACCTGAAGACAATCGCATTATTATCGAAAAAGCGTCGCCTGAGATACCCATGCATGTACTCAACACATGGTTGATGGGTACCGTGATGGCTTATATGCTGCAATACCATGGCTATTTGGTTTTGCATGGCTCAGCTGTTTTTATCAATGGTAGTGCTGTCATTTTGAGTGGGCAATCAGGCGCAGGAAAATCAACATTAGCGAGCGCTTTACTGAAACAAGGACATCCTTTTATTACGGATGACCTTGTTGTCATTAAACAGCATACAAACGGCCAATACGGTATTATTCCGGGACCTGCGCAATCAAAACTGTGGCGAGATGCGGCATCGCATCTTGATCATGATATAGAACATGCACCGCCTGTGAATTTAAAAACCGATAAATATGCAATCCCCGTCACGAATTATTGTGATATGCCCATGATACCCATTGCGGCTTTTTACGAGCTTAATATTGATTCGTTAGCCACAACATTTTCCTGTGAGCGACTCACCGATATGCTTTCATTGCGAACGCTCATACACAATGCCTATCGATATTTTATGTTAAAACCACTGGGTAAACTGCAATCTTTTTTGAATGATTGCAGCCAATTAACACAACAAATTGCTGTTAATAAAATTACCCGCCGACCTGATTTGAGTGAACTGTCTCAAATCATTCAGCGCATAGAGTTAGACCAAGGAGTGACCTCATGAATCATTTGCAATCCCTTGTTCAAAGGGACAATAACGCCTGCTTTACTCAATTAAGTGATGAAATTGTCATCATACCAAATCTTGATAAGGGAGACTTTTACCTTTTCAATGAAACGGCAGCCGATTTGTGGCTGTCGCTCGAAGAGCCGAAAACCATTCTGGAGTTAGCTCAAATACTCGCGCAAAAATACCTTGGCCATCCTGATGACTATCAGCAAGATGTGATTGAATGGATAGACGATACGAGGATGAAAGGATTATTAATTTCATAAAAAACACCGCTATTGCTTCAATGCTCATTGTGTCATTTCAATGTCATCAAGCTTTGGCTAAAATACAATCACTCGATGATTCATGCATTTTATTAGGGCCAACGCCATCGTTTATCATTAAACTTAAAGAACAACCAACTCGCAATGCATTGCATTCCATGTCAACACCTTCTATTGCTTTTACGCATGCAAAACGTATGTCAGGGGATTATGTCATTGCCTATTTTAAACCCGAAAAATATCCAGCCATGTTATTACAAGAAAGTAAACCTGGCTGCTACACCCAGAACAGCCTATTGAGACTGATGCAACAAATAAAGCAATCGACAATGATTGAGGAAATTACGCCTAATTTTTTGTCATCGACCATGGAGGTGAGTCAACCGAATGGATCTATGCAATGGAATCTATTGTCTCCACCGGGTGGAATTGATGCACAAAATACCTGGCTAGATTTTACGACAGGGCAACCTCCTACAACGATTGCAGTTCTCGATACAGGGATTATGAATCATGACGCATTAAATCCAAGCATTTTACCTAGCGTGCATTTCACTGATAACGGCAGCTCAGGATTTGGCGCCACACCTTCTTGCATGCAATGTGCAGGCTACAACCATGGAACATTTGTTGCTGGCATTATTGCAGCAACAGGTACATCGGCTTACGGTGAAACCGTCTTTGGCGTGTCACCTAACAGCACAATTTTACCCATCAATGTGTTTACGAAATTTAACGATACAAAAACGTGCGGATTTCCGCCGTGTCTTCTTTCTTACTTATCGGATCAAATCAACGCATTGTATTGGCTCGCCGGAAATAATTTTCCTAACTTAGACTCGCCACCTTCAACAATAGTTGGTATTAACATGAGTCTTGGAAATGTTACGGCATGCCCCGAGGCCGCACAAAACGCATTAGATCAAGTTCAAAAAAAAGGGTTATCTGTTGTCGTTGCCGCAGGAAATCAAAATAACGATGCGGCTCGCGATTATCCTGCGAATTGTTCAGGAGTCATTGCTGTAGCGGCCACGGGACCTTTTGGTGAACGCGCATCCTATTCCAATTGGGGATCAGCAGTTACAATTTCCGCTCCGGGAGGAAACGGACAAAATGGAAGTATTTATTCTACGATAGATGATGCGTATGCTTATAAACAAGGGACAAGTATAGCCGCGCCTCACGTTTCTGGAATCATTGCGTTGCTTTACTCAATTGATCCAACTCTAGATCCACTTAAAGTGAAGAAAATCATAACAGCACAAGATGCAATTACTCCTTTTCCATCAACAGAAAATCTACCAGCGGGTACTTTTTCTTGTATTGATGTCAACTTTCCAGAAAAATCTTGTGGTACTGGGATTATCAATGCTTATAAATTAGCTCAAAAATTACGCGATGGCTCATGGCAATAGAGGTTGTAAAATTAAGACCGTTATGTCGCTAGGCATTTGGAGAAAAATGTGCTTGATCATAAAAAATCTACTTGGCTATTAATTACGCCTAAATTGGCTTAGAGTAACTTTTCGTTCCAATGATTGTCACGCCCCAAGTACTAGATGATAACAAAGCATTTTCATGGGCCAATGGTCCACAAGCTATTAAACCTATCTTATTTAAACCGAGTGAAACCGTTTGGCGGGTAGCTCGTAATAGTGCCGGAAAATTAGAATTCAATGCACACGCGGCCAATGAAACACCCGTGGCCATTATTGGTGCTCGCGCTTGCGATCTAGCAGCGATGGCAATCCAGGACAAAGTCTTTTTAGCCGAAGACAAAACGGATGTACGCTATCAAAGCCGCCGTGAATCCTTGTTTGTAATTGCTGTCAACTGCACCTATTCATCCAGCAATTGTTTTTGTGTTTCAGCAGGCACAGGACCCAATATCACCCAGCCTTTTGATATTTTAATGACTGAGTTGGATGACGGGTTTGTGATTAAAAGTGGTAGTGACCGCGGTCAAACGTTACTTGCTACGTTGAATTTACAGCTTGCAAGCAACCCTCAATGCAATGATGCCATACAAGAAGTTGACCATGCAGCGCAGATGCAAACAAAGCGCATTCCTTTGGATAATAAACGCGAATTACGTGATTTATTGTTCGCAAATTTAGGCCACTCACGATGGGATGACGTGGCAGAACGTTGCTTATCATGTGGCAATTGCACCGCGGTTTGTCCAACTTGCTTTTGTCATAGTGAAACGGATAAACCAAGTCTTGACGGAACAAGTAGTGAGCATCAACAAGAATGGGACTCATGCTTCACAGCTGGACATAGTATGTTAGGTAGCAAACCCGTACGTCAAGATACGAGTCAACGCTATCGGCAATGGTTAACACACAAAGTAGGTAGTTGGTTTGATCAATTTGGCACAAGCGGATGTGTTGGCTGCGGACGCTGCGTTACATGGTGCCCTGTTGGCATAGACATCACAGAAGAATTAGCGGCCATCTCCGGTGAGTCCAATATACGAAAAATCACTCATGAATAAGCCTGATTTAGATCCTTACTTACCACATCCGGCAAGGATCATTGCACGAACGCAAGAGTCTCCCACCATTTTTAGCTTAAAAACCCAATTTATTGAAGACCATCATCACTATGTTGCATTCCATCCTGGTCAATTTAACATGGTCTATCTTTATGGTGTGGGCGAAGTAGCTATTTCCATTTCCTCAGATCCGTCACAAAACGATTATCTAAGCCATACCATACGCGCTGTAGGGCGAGTAACAAAAGCACTGCAAAAGCTACAAACTGGCGATCACCTCGGTATTCGGGGCCCTTATGGTCAGGGTTGGCCACTTCAAGAAGCACAAGGCAAGGATATCGTCATTGTAACAGGTGGCTTAGGCTGCGCGCCTACAGTATCGGTTATTAACTATATTTTAGCGAGACGCGAACAATACGGCGCCATAAAAATTTTGCAAGGTGTAAAACACAGCGATGATCTTATTTTTCGTAAACAATACGCACTATGGCAAAAAAAGCCAAACATAGAGGTTTACATCGCGGCGGACCAGGCCGGCCCAAAGTGGAACTGGGCCATTGGATATGTAACCGGCATGATTGCATCACTCAGATTACATCCCGATAGAACAATCGTTATGATGTGTGGTCCGGAAATGATGATGCATGCTGCTATAAACGCTTTGACAAAAAAAGAAGTACCAGAAGAGGCTATTTATTTAAGCATGGAACGCAACATGCAATGCGGCACTGGTCAGTGCGGCCATTGCCAATATGGTGGCTTATTTGTTTGTAAAGATGGACCTATTTTTGCCTACCCAAGAATAAAAGATTTATTCTCTGTGAAAGGATTTTAACGATGATAAAACCGCGCCTCGCTGTGTATAAATTCACATCTTGCGATGGTTGTCAGTTAGCATTTTTGAATGCAGGGGAAGCTTTATTGGTTTTATCTGAGTTAGTCGACATCGTGCATTTTGCTGAAGCAGGCATGCTTGAACCTGAAACACAGGTCGATATTACGTTTGTCGAAGGCAGTATTTCAACACCTGATGAAATCAAACGCATACAAAAAATCCGTGAAAACACGAAGCACCTCATTACTATCGGCGCATGTGCAACGAATGGAGGTATTCAAGCCTTACGCAATGCTGCTAACCATAAAGAATGGATGGCAAGTATTTATGCCACCCCGCAAACCATACAATCATTGGCGACGTCGACAGCGATATCAAACCATGTTCGCGTTGATTGGGAATTGTGGGGATGCCCAGTCAACACCCATCAAGTGCTGGATACTGTTCGCTCCTTATTGTTTGGCGCCGCCCCTAAAATAAACCGTGATTCTGTTTGTCTTGAATGCAAACGTCGAGGTCAGGTCTGCGTCGTTGTGACTAAAAAAGAACCGTGTATGGGTCCTGTTACCCAAACAGGCTGCGGTGCACTTTGTCCAGGAGTCGGTCGTGCTTGTTACGCTTGTTATGGTCCATCAGAAAATCCAAATACCCATGCATTAGGGGCATTGTTTAACCGACAAGGCATGAACGATAGCGCGATTGCACATCGATTTTTACATATTAATAATCAAGCACCGGTCTTTAGCCAAGCGGGGGCTTATTTTAAAGGTATAAAAATTGTCAAAGCATAAAACAACAACGATCAATGTACCCATTTTAGCCCGAGTGGAAGGCGAAGGAGCACTTGAGGTGCGTATTCGTGATCAAAAAATTCAGTCTTTGCAATTGAAAATATATGAGCCACCCCGTTTGTTTGAGAAATTTTTAGAAGGTCGCTCTTATACTGAAGTATTGGATATGGTGGCGCGCATCTGCGGCATTTGTCCTGTCGCTTATCAAATGAGTGCTGCGCATGCGGTTGAACAATGTTTTGATATAAAGCCAGGACCTTGGGTTCGCGATATGCGGCGGTTGTTTTATTGCGGTGAATGGCTTGAAAGCCATAGTTTACATATCCATTTTTTGGCGGCACCTGATTTTTTGGGATTCAAATCAGCACCAGCGATGGCAAAAGTTTACCCTGAAGTGGTGCATCGAGGTCTACGCTTACAAGCGTTAGGTCACGAACTTATCAGTTTATTGGGTGGGCGCTCGGTGCATCCTGTTGGCGCTTGTATTGGCGGTTTTTATAAAGCACCCAATCCGACACAGATTAAAACCACCCTCGAGCACGTGAAAACACGAATCAATGATTGCGAAGCCTTAATTGAATGGGTGGCCTCATTACCGCTGGGTAATAACACCCATGAATTTACATGTGTATCCCTACGCCATCCCGATGAGTACCCCATGAATGAGGGCAACATAGTTTCTGATAAAGGATTGAATATTAGCATCGATTGCTTTGATGATTATTTCAAGGAATTGCAAGTGCCCTACTCCAATGCCCTGCATTGTCTATTGCAGGGGCGTCCTTATTTGGTAGGTCCCTTGGCCCGCGTGAATATAAATTATGATCGCCTGCCCTCGCCAATAGTGGATATGTTAGATTGTATCGGTGTCCACTTCCCCAGCAATAATATGGTTCATAGCATCATCGCACGAGCCATAGAAATATATTATTGTGTATTAGAAGCTCAACGTATTTTAGAGTCCTATATTTATCCGGAGTCATCTCATCCAAAAATCCAACCCCGTCCGGGAATAGGCTATGGCTGTACAGAAGCTCCTCGTGGAATGCTATGGCATTGCTTCGAAATGGATGAGCATGGTCTCGTCAAATCCGCCCGTATTGTCCCACCTACAAGCCAAAATCAAGCGAGAATAGAAGAAGATCTATATATTTCATTACAACAATTTGGGTTAAATAAACCTGATGCAGAATTGCAGGCTTATAGCGAGATGATTATCCGAAATTACGACCCATGCATTTCATGTTCAACGCACTTCCTGACGATGACGGTGAATCGCTCATGAGTGAACTTCACGTTCTGGGGATTGGTTCACCTTTTGGAGATGACCAGCTAGGATGGGAGGTTGTTAAATTATTGCAACAGAGTCCAATAATATCTCTCTGTACACCAGAACAGCTACACATCGCCTACTGTGATAGACCCGGAATGCATTTACTTGAATTAATGCGACCCGCACAAACTGTCTTTTTGATTGACGCCGTCAAAACAGGGGCCGCGCTTGGTACACTTCACCGTTTTCAAAATGAACAAATTGAAGACCTTGGCGACACCCTATCGACTCACGCCTTAGGTATTGCCGAGGCAATGAAAATAGGCGCAATTCTTCGAATATTACCTCGGGCAGTAATTTTATATGGTGTAGAAATTGGTGATGTTCAATTACAGTTTGCGCTCTCAGAACCAACCAAACAGGCCATTAAAGCATTATCTGTACGTATCGAAAGCGACATTTTATCTGCATTAAAAGGCTCCTCACTTATTTAACAAAGTATCGACTAATTAAGAACGTGAATTATTTATCTTGGAGAAGGAGGCAGAAACCAGAAGAGTTCTCTACAATTCTCACCGACATTGTTCATGCTAGCAAAAACGGTGAATAACACTAGTCCCCATCATGGAACATACTTGAGCTAGACTGTAAATTGAGCATGAGTTAGCTCAATTGTTTTATTAGTTCGGTCAATGAGATTTTAGCTACGCAAATAACACTATCAGCAGCACCATAATATAAATAAATACTCTCCTCTAACAAAATCGAGCCACAAGAAAATACGACGTTAGGGACCACTCCTTGTTTTTCATAAGACATTTTAGGCTCAATTAAAGTTTGAGACAAACTAATAATATGTGATGGGTTATCGGAATCAAGAAGCATTGCTCCAATTTTATATATACGTTCTTCTCGTGTAATGAAATGATAAAATAGAATCCATCCATGTCGTGTTTCTATCGGTGGTCCAACAACACCATACCTTAAAACAGTTTGGTAATCTGAACGTCGTCTTACGAGTTGTGTTTGTGCACTTAACCAATTGTTCGGACCAAAATTTAAATCATCTTCATAATTAATATAAATTGCGTCATTCATACGGTGAAAAATAACATACTTACCATTCACTTTTTTAGGCAAAAGACACGCATTTTTATCTGAAGTACCTGGAGAGGTAATCACTTTTGGATAACTCCACGACCATCTCTGATGAAGAAAATCGTCTACGGAAATGGTGGTATAAGCAACTCGAGGAGTATAACCATCAAATGCCGTGTAAAACATATAGATTGTATCATCTAATTTTGTAATCCTCGGATCTTCACACCCAGAAGCACCTGAACACAATTTTTTTTCAAAATCAGCACGCGGCTGATAAATTGGCTTGGTTGCTCGTTCAGTAATGTTCAAACCATCACGACTTTTAGCATAACCAAATGTGGATATATCACTCGAGGACATTGCGCGATAAATAAGGTGGAAATAACCATCGAGATAAATTACTCCTGGATTTAAAGTACCATTGACTTCCCAGTCCATTTCAAATCGTGGTGTAATAATAGGATTTTGAACATAACGTTGAAATCCATATGGCCGCTCATCATCTACAATGAACAACCGTTTTTTTTCTATGGTCAGGGTATCTAATATTTTTTTTATATCAGCAGTAGCGTAACAGCAAGTTGTATCGGCCGCTCCATAATAAAGATATAGAGTATTGCGTTCAATAAGCGCGCCAGATGGAAACGCGATGTTGGGTACATCTCCATATAGTTCATAATTTTCTTCCGGAATGAGCAAAGGGGAAGTACTTTTGCCAATCACCATGCTTGGATCCTTTAAATCCAGCAAAACTGTCTCTATACCAAACCTTTTTGCGTTGGAAAAATAATTTTGAATATAGCAATACAATAATAGCCATCCTAGGTCGGTTTTAATTGGAGGAGCCCCAACTTCCACATGATCGCTGCGGTTTCTAAGCAGTGGAATAACATGATCATCTAATGTTTGATACCATTTGTTCCAATAATCAACTGACCATAACTCTTCTATGGTATCAAAATAAGCAACTGCAATTTTAGCTGGCGGAATATCTGTATTGACTGTCAGAATAGCAACTATCTTTCCATTAATCCTTTCTGAAAAAAGTGCCATAGCTTTTGCATTGAATGGAGTAATTAACTGTTTTTCTTCTATTGTTACAAAATCGGATGTTATCGCCAGACCAACACGAATAGCTCTAGGGTGAAAAGGATATTCTGAAAGAGCTGTATAAAAAATATAATATTTACCTTCAAAGAAAGTTACTCTTGGGTCTTCACATCCAAACTTTTCCCAATCATAGTCTGGCTTTATAAATTGTTGCCTATTTTCAAAATCGGTACCATTGTGGCTTATTGCATGGCCAATTGTGGAAAGTGCCAACTCTTTACCGTGGTAAACATGTGAGTCGCCTATAGCACGGTACAGTATATGAAATTCACTGTTTCGTTTCACGACACAAGGATTGAAAGTAGCACGAGACTCCCACGATACCATTGGATTTGGTTGGAGAAATGGGTTATTGGGACTGCGTACTAAAGTCATCTGATCCATCTTTGTTATATTATCCTTGTTTAATTTGTTTTATTACATCATCTAAAGGAGCTGAAGCTGCGCAAATAACTGAATCAGCTCCTCCGTAATAAATAAATATTTTTTCTTCCATAAGAATTGCCCCACATACATATATGACTCCTGATTTAAACCCATGATTTTCATAATACTCATCTGGTTCCAGAAGTGGTGTATTTGCGCGGTGTAAAATTTTGGTTGGCTCATCTTTATCTAATATCATCCCACCAAGTTTATAACGGTTCGGATCACTACGATCCATTGCATGATAAAGCACGAGCCATCCATCATCGATTTTAATGGGTGAGGGGCCAACACCACGTACCCAATTATCCCAATACTCTTGTCTACCATATGAGTAATAGAGACTTTTAATATCTGGAGATTGATTAAATTCTAGACTCGAAAAATAATCAATGCATACATTGGGTGTTATGCTGTGCAGTATTGCATATTGATTATTTAGTAACTCAGGAAAAATAACCCAGTTTTTATGTTGTTCTCCCGTGGGTGACAAACGAATAGGTTGACTCCAAAACCAACGTTTATTCAAAAAATCATCTACATGGATAGATGTTAAGGCCATATATGGTGTATTACACCCATCGACTGCAGTATAGGTCATATAAATAGTATCATGTATCTTCACCAGACGCGGATCTTCGCAGCCGCAGCAACTACCACCTGACATATAAGCTGAGGTTCCCCCTTCGTGTGCGTGAAGTGCCCTCATGTTGAAAAAAATAGGTTCACTGCAGCGCTCATCAATATGCATACCATCTTCGCTCGAAGCATAGCCAAAAACCGATGTATCCGATTCACCAATTGCGCGATAAACAAAGTGTACCTTGTTATCAAGCATGATTGCAGCAGGATTAAATACATAGGCCGACTCCCAAGGATGTGACTCAATTGGTTGTATAATTGGATTATGTTTAATTCTTTGGAATACAACAGGTATTTTCTTTTTTTTGTCTTGAAGCAAATCCTCTAGTGGAAAATCAATGAAGCATTTTTCACGCCCTAATTTAAAATAAAATTTGATCTGATGCAGATCATAACTCATCTTAATCGGTTTTATCTTTTCACAAGTACGCCACAAGGGCTCATCTTTTATCCACACGATCCTGGTCGGATCATCTTTTGAAAGTAACGCTATTCCCAATGAAAATAAGGGTTCTTTTATGTAATAAAACAATAAAATCCCTTCATCAAGTGCTATTTCATTTAGAAATTGAATCAATGGTGGGTCAAAAAAATCTGATCCCAGATGGTCGCGCAATGTATTGTGTAACATTTGCATTTTGATCCATAGTTAAAATTTGCATTTCCATATCATTTCGAGTTATTAATATAATATTAACATTCTTTTATTTTTGGATAATAGCATGTCATGGCTTTTACAGATAATCATTATTATGTTATTGATCCTGATTGGTGTGATTCCTACTATGTTACTCCGCAGGAATATGCTAACGCACCCACGTTCCGAAAAAGAACGTTATATTGCCATCATTTTAACAATTATTTGGCCCATTACCGTATGCCTCATTATCGGCTCTATTTTTCTTGAAAAGGGGAGCTGGCTAAATGCTACTCAATACATTCGCAATGTATTTTCTATTTAATATCACTGTGATGTCTATAAAAATCAATGGTATTTTTTAGTCCTGTTTTTAATGGTGTAAATGCTAACGTTGGTAACATAGAACGTAATTTACTAATATCCGGATGCCTTCTTGGATGATCATCAAGCCGTCCTTTTAAATATATAGGATGAAAATTTTTGTGTTCCAAGGCATGCAGATGCTTGGCCAATGCCAGGATGGTTATTTCCTCATCAGCTCCTACGTTGATAACTCCCGTAGTGTTTTTTTGCATCAGTGCTCTTATCGCTGTTACTGTATCCTGAACATAGCAAAAAGTACGTGTTTGGCTCCCATCCCCCAACAGAGTAAATTGATCTTCATATAACAAACGCTGAATAAATTCGGGAATCACTTGCCCATAACGAGTGCCAATCATTTTTGGACCATATGTATTAAATAGACGGATGTTCAAAAAAGCGAGATCATGCTGTGCCGAAAATAAACGCAAATAAAATTCACATATTGCTTTTGAAGAGGCATAAGAGTCTCGATCGGCAAGTGGGTGCAGCAGGATTGGTTGCTCCTCATCGGTAGGAAACACTAACGGGTTGCCATACACTTCAGAACTCGAACTATAGACAATATAACTCACTGGCGTATTCAATGTTGCAGAAAGCAATGTTTGAGTAATTTTTATATTTTGATCGAGGACAAAAAACGGTTGATCATAAAAATACTGCGTTCCATTGATTGCAGCAAGGTGTATCACAATAGTAATGTTGTGTTTAGTAATAAGATGTTTTAAGTGCTTAATATTTTGCGATAAGCTTAAATCCATGTCCTTAATGATAAAATCCTGATGCAAGAGATGACGAATGTTTTCGAATTTGCCACGAAAAAAATTATCAACTCCAACAACAGAATATTGATACGATAGCAGTTCTTCACATAAAAATGACCCAATGAATCCGGCGGCGCCCGTCACTAAAATCGTTTGTTTGGCGGTGGACTCATTCATAGTTATTTCCAAAATGATGCATAATCTACCCCCATCATAGTGCTAACCGAATCCCAGATGTTATAGATATCGATTAAGTAGCAGGGCTTTCGTGTATGTTGTAACAATGAATGTAATTTAGCGTCTTTATTGCACGTTAATAGTTCCTTGTGTGGTACTGCAATAAGAATGGCATCAACATCTGAAAAGATCTCTTGCGATATTTGATTACTTTTTGCTATCACATAAGGTGCATACATTGTGGGAAGCTGAGTATATATATTTGTCCCAAGATTTGGATCATATACTTTAAAATGTGTTATGTTTTCCTCTATCAACCCATCCATGATTTTAAATGCATGTGACATTCTAAAATCATCTACATTTTCTTTAAAAGATAATCCCAGAATGGTTACACAAGCGGATGTTCTGTTTTTAATTGATTTAACGATTTTATTAACGACAAAATCGATTAAAAAATCATTTGTTCTACGACCATAGTACCAAACCGAATGGAAACCACGTTCTGGATTTCGATCAAGAAAATCCAACTCAAAGATATAAGGATCTTTCATCAAACAATATCCGGAAACAAATCCAGGTTGGGGAATATGATTGCGCTGGTAGTGTTGATTGACTGCATGAATGACTTCATTAATATTAATTTGCAATTTGTTAGCAAACATGGCCAACTCATTAGCATAACTAAACATGGTGCTTCGATATGAATTATCAGTTAACTTACAAAATTCGGCAGTTGTTGGATTCTGTACTCGAACAGTTTGTCCACCATGTCGAGTAAATAACTCGTTGATGATCTCAAAGGCTGCATCTGAGTAAGTTCCAATAATTTTTGGTAATGATTGCGACTCTGCAATTGCAGCGCCTTCGGCCATCCGTTCTGGCACAAAAGCAAGAAAAAAATCTTTGCTTTCTTTTAGATTATGAGTATTTTCGAGATAATATTTTAATTTATCGGTTGTACCTAAAGGAAGAGTCGTGTGAATGATCAAAGAAATCGTTTTTTTAACAATTGTTTTATCAGCAAACACATGATCCAACAACGCATAATATTCGCTTAAATCGAAGAGAGTATGATTCAAAATATCTTCATTTGATGGTGCCTGCGTGCCTACGCAAAAAATAATGCAATCTACTTCGGCCATAATGTTCTGAACGGATTTCCAGGTCTCAAGTACAAAAAACCGCTGTTCATAGCTCTCTTGTAATAAACGCAGCATCCCAGGTTCACTAAAAGGCATTTGTTTGTCTTTTAATGTAGCAGTGATCGCATGATCTCGTGTAAACCCATAAACCGTATCACAATAATTTGTTAACACGAGTGCTTGTGGCAATCCAATACGTCCTAAACCAATTACCAATACCGTTTGAATATTATTATTTTTTTTCATCATCGGACTCCTGGTGCTTAGGCTTGTCAGTTAATGGAACATCTGTATTACGCCCTTGTTTACTGAGATTGTGTTTTGTTT
>JAPLRK010000023.1 GCA_026399195.1 Legionellales bacterium | reverse complement strand
GACTATGTTTATATTACGATAAAATTTGTTGAATCGGCGCCGAACCAGTCGGAGGTGAAACGGTAATTAATGAAAATGATTCGAAATTAACCATACATTTGGTAATGAATCATTCTATTTAAACTGGTGCGGAAGATGAGTACTATGACTTGAAAAGATCTTTTCTAAAGATTTATAATAAATATGAATATAAAAAGAAGAGATGGAACATGCAATTAGATGAAGCTGAGTTAAAAAAATACAAGGGTCTTGAGCTTACTAAGAATGTCATCAGTTTTATGAGATCTATTCGAAAAGATTCGGTAGTGGGTTGTCAAGTATTGGATTGTTTGGATGATGCGTGTCACATGTTGCGTCAAAATGGCTCTCCGAGATCCGCCGATGTCAATATGGATATTGCAAACAGGGTCTTGTGCTCTTTGGATGATTCGAGTGTGTCATCTGATGAACGTGTTCGCGTGATTCAATGGATGATCCCAGTCGTTAGAGAAGCTGGTGCTGCTGACGTTGAAGATTTTCAATCATTTTTACGTGTTTTAGGAAAAGCTGCGCCAGCATTTAGAAAACTGGTTCAAGCGGGATTGGTCGCATCTGAACGTTTTAACGTCGTTCCTTTTAATCCGGCAGAGGTTCCTTCTAGTGCAGATCTGTTGAAACTATTGGATCAACAAAAGAGCGCAAAAGAAGCGGTCTTTACTGCCATGCAAGATGGTCGTGTCATCCAAGCGCTCAAGACAAAATTAAACCATTTTTCTATTAAGGGCTATGAGCAATATGCTGCGATGAGAAAATTGGAAGAAGAGTTGGTTGCTTTGTCACCGGACAGCCCAGAAGACTTGCTTGCGCGCGAGCGATTAGTCACTCAAATGGACCATTTAAAAAAAGAAATCAACTGTGAAAAATTTAAAAGTAATGTTCGTGATCTGGGAGATCTTGCGAAATTACTAGGGGGTGGTGCCTATGTGCTGAGGAAATTTGGCCTTCCAGACGCGGTTGTCGGATCAGTTGCTGAGTTAGGCCGAACGGTTAAAGTGATTGAACTGGGCTATACCATTTTTGGAAGTCTTGCAAATCGTGTGGTCATTGCAGCGAAATCAGGTCCTCTAGCGCCTTATGTTTTTGCAATGCAGGCATTACAATCGATGATAGAACTATTTAGTCCAAGGGAGCCTTCTGAGCGTGAACTGATTCAACAAGTTTCTGAACAAATCAAAAACATGCATGCGGATATTAGGAAATTGATCATCGATGGTGATCGTTTAAATCATGACAGATTTTTGAAGCTGAGCAGAGCGCTGATGAGTATTGAGGATCAAGTGTCAAAGCGCTTTGATAAAACGGATCGCACTTTAGATGAATTAACACGCATTTTGAAAAGTGTTCGGGCCCAATTGGGTGAAAAATTTGATGACGTGCTTCGAGAACAGAAAAACTTGGAAACGATTTTTTTGCAGAGCGCTCGTCAGCAGTATGTGAAAGATAAACTGAATGCTTTTGATCTCTATCGAGGACGTCACGATGGGAGCTTGACAGAAAAAGCAATTTCAGAGTCATGGAACAATTTCTATGTACATATCGTGATGGCTAGCAAGGGAAGTGCTTTGGCCGGCAGCAAAGGTTGCGCCATGACTAAAGACCGGCCATTTGAGTATCAGATGAATGTGTTAGCAGAAAGAGCCCAGCTTACCACGTATCTAGCAAATCCTTTGATATGGGCGGAAGGCATATTGGATGCCATACGATTTGGTGAAAGTTATCGTGAATTTTATTTGGACGATGCGCGTGTTGAGCAGTGGCATGCGATGGTTGATGTCGGTGAGAAATTGCGCAAATTTATTCGTCAGCTAAAAAGTAATCCCGATTTTTTTGATACATTATTGAATCAGTATGTTGCGGTAGTAGAGCAGCTCTCTGAAGAAAGTGATCGGCTATCTTATGCGGAATTTCTGATGGGAAGTTCCAAGCGCTCGCTGACATCAGAGCAGGATTTGCAAGCGTCTCTCAACGAGGGAAAAGGCTACTTAAAGAATTTCTTGTTTGAAAGCCTAAGGATTATCATAGGAATTCAAAAAACAGAATCATTGACTGGGAGAGAAAAAGATGGGTATATGCTTGAGTTGAATAACATGCAGCAAATATATGGTACTGGGAAAAGCCTTCTCTCTGGGGCCGCAAAAAAACGATTAAGCGAAATCGATGCTAAAATTTCGGTCACTGCACGTCGTGCGATGCCGGCGATGTCTGACATATTGCCTCCGGATCTAGCAGCAGAGGTAGATAAAGTTTTTAACACCGATGAAGTGGTGAAAGAAATTGTTAGGCTTTCCACTGAATTGGAAGTCCGAACTCAAGCTATTATTCCAGCACAGGAAGCGGTGACTCATGCAGTGAAAGCACTAGAGGAGATGTACCAGCTATTATTAGCATTTGTACAACTCGCTTTTCATGATCATGAGGATAAAAAACTACAATCCCTTATTGAAAATAAATTATGGTCACGAGACGTATTTTCATCGTATCAAAAAAGAGCAGCGCTCGACCCAACAACACCACATTTCTGTGATCATAGAAGTAAGGAATTATTTCCAGCCATTGCAATCTTGCGTGTGGAACTTGCAAAAAGTACGGCTCAGTTCAAAGCAATGCCCTTAGAAGAGATTCCCTCTGAATATTCTTTATTGGACTCTGTTTTTGAGCAAATTCAAAGTTTTGAAGCGTTGCTGCATGTGCGTCATGTCATGGGTCGTAAAAAAAGTGCTGTTGAAGCAGCGGACGTCGCGATGGAGGAAGTACCTGCTGATTCCGCTGGTGGAATAAGAGGCACAGTGTCTCATGGTATCCATTTGGCCACCTTTGGATGGTTTGGAACAGCACGCACAAAGCCTTTATCTGCTGAAAAAGAAGCAGCGGCCGGTGCTGGGGAAAAGCGTCCAAAACCCATGGACCCAAGAGAAGGTTTTGAGGGGGGCAGTGCGGGGGGTGCGTTACCTCCACCAAAACGTGCGCGTCCTGCAACTGGTGCTGTCATCGGCGAAGAAGTCGCAGGAAGTATTGCATCAAGTATGGGGTAAATGTTAACCAAAATCATCATAAGGATCATAGTATGAGTAGCAACGCACCTTTTACGTTAAATGAATTTTCTAGATTAGTGCCCAGTACGGCTGGATTTCCCACCACGTCCACGACCATTGGCACCGCGTCTGAAACGCTTGCAGCGCAAGCTCATCGTCGAACGGCAGATGCGCCTGGCGTTCCGTCAGGCCATAGCGCAGTTCCAAACATTTTGCTCGAAGCCATAGAAGGTGGTTCGGACGTGTTAGGAGATTACGCGGGTGGGCAAGCAAGACTGGGATCAGGTTCTCAAGCGATGGGAGATGCGGTGAGACACATGGTTTCAGCGCCGGCAATAGCGGCGGGTTTTATTGAACATCTGGTTGAGGAGCGTCACCAACAGTCTGATAATCCTATCGCGCGAGCGGCAGCACGCACAGCATGGAATGCAGCTTTACATGCAAGTCCTGCTGTGGGGTCCGTGATGACTGCAGCGGCTGCAGCGGGCTTTGTTGCACATGCTACAGACAGGTTGGCAGAAGGTGTCACGCATTTTCGAGAAGCACATGTGGATTTATTAAATCCTTCTGGGGATTTTGCTGATGCTACCTTAGAGGGAGAAGCTTTTTTAGCATGGCCAGGAGCCGCTTCTCGAGGAGTAGAGCACGTTTTGGATGCTGCTGCAGAAGTGATATATGCTGCAGGTGGAGAGCAGCTAGGGTCGTTATTACACTCTAATTCACGTGCATTTGCGCCGGAAAGAACGACCAATCCATCCATGGCACCTAGATTTTTTCCACAAGTGCCTGCACCCACTGATGTTCTCGGGGCTTATACAACAGAAACACAAGAAGCTGCCGCTGCGCCCTCTGCTGCTTTGAGAAGATCACGGTCAGAAATGATGGGGGCAGAACCTACTGAAGCATCCGAGCTGCCACCTGCCACCAGACAACGAACCGAGGGACCTTCTATTGACGTGGGAGTGAGCACCATCGTTGGTGTGGGAGTGGGAGCGGCTTATGCAAGTGAATCTGGGACGCTCGCTGCGGGTGTTGGAAGTGGTGGTGCCTATGCCAGTGCTGGAACTTCATTTGGTGGCGCTGGTGGAGGGGGCGCTGCAGTGGGCGGTGCTGGTGCTGCAGGAACTGCAGCGGCAGCTTTCGGAACACTTGCTGGAATGGTTGGTTTGGCTGCTGGAATAGATGCAGCGATTCATCGCACTGATCGACGAAATCAACGACGTCCAGTGGTTGATCTTTCATCTGATGAATCCAATACACGTGCTTCCAATTTGGCAGCGTTATATGGTGGCGAGCTGTCAGCAGACACACATACACAGGTTTCGGCGTTATTAAATAGTGCAGATCGCGAAAGACAGGAAGCTGAAAATCGTATGCGACATGTTCGACGAAATGACACGTTTGGTTATCGACTGTTTGCACAAACAACCATTCGTCATGGTCATGAAGATTATGTTGCTGCCATTGCTAGAGCAGAAGCACATGAAGAAGCCGCGCGACAATTAGCTCACAGAAGATAAGAGCATAGGTGAGGAATGAATGAGTAGAACACATGAGGAATTTTTAAACAAAATTCACGATGGAAAAACTGCTGCAGCGCATATATCAATTTTAGCAGATACAGTTGATCCCAGTCTCAGCTATGCCGGTCCACGTGAATGGACAGGGCGTAACGCAATACACACCGCTGTTTTTCGTGAGAATCTGGATATTATCAGAGACTTTTGCAACATACTAAAAGATACGGCGTCAGATGAGGTGAAACGTGAACAGGTGAGAACAGCAATCAAGTCGGCAAGCAAAGATGGTTTGACACCCCTCATGTTGAATGCATTAAAAAGTCCAAACGCAGAAATCACGGCTTTGCTATTAGACGCAGGCGCTGATCCTAATGTTTGTATGACCTCCGGGGAATGGGAAAATTTTAACAGCTTGCATGCTGTTTCTTATGAGGTAAATGCTGATGTTGCGATAGCATTGCTCAAAGCAGGAGCCGATCCCAGTCGTCTTCCAGAGGGAGCCGGGACATGGGATGATCGATTCAATGTCCTACATAGATTTACCGATAAAAATGTGATCGCTGTTGTGAAAGCAGTTTGTGCCATTGAAAATAAGGCACAACTTGCTCAAGTCATCAATGGACGCAATAAGGATGGCTTTACTCCCTTACTCGTGAGTCTGAAGGAGTCTTACACAGAAATTGCCGTTCAGTTAGTACAGGCTGGAGCTGATTTAAGTTTAAGTTGTGACAAAGCCGGCAAAAAATGGTTCGCATACAATGCATTACATCTTGCTTCTGAAAGAAATAATGTGGCGGTTATTCGCGCAATAAAAGCCAAGGATCCTTCAAGTTATTTAGGAATGATTGACTCGCGCATTCTGAGAGAGGATGGTGATTATCCAAGTTTTACGCCTCTTTTGATGGCCATGATCAACCAACATTGGGAAGTGGTGATTGAATTAGTGCAAATGGATGCTGATCCTAGTCTTCAAGTCACGCGCGACCATTCCTGTAAACATACCTGGGGTAGCTGGGGAGGTAATTGGAAAGGTTGTAACGCCTTAGATATTGCTGGTCGTAGGAATGCACCCTTTCGTGTGATGGATGCTATCAATCATGCGAATCATGCGAATTATAAAAAGGCTTTGAGAGTCGCCGGTCTTGTGAGTCAACCTGCAGGTTCTGCAAGCATTTCCGCATCACCACAGACTCTTTTTGCCCCGGCATCAAGAGCCGTAGAAAAAAAATGGGGATTACTGAATGGTGAGTCATATGCATTTGAGGTGGCTCCAAAAGAAAGTAGATCAGCATTGTTGGGAGCATCGTGTGATACGATTCAGTCTAAATTATTAGGGTGTATTCGGGATCGGGATAAGGATTTAGAGAAAAAAAATACAGTCATCGAGCTCATCGCGAATCAAATCCGAAAAGATGGGAGAGGGCTCTATTTAAATGAGGCAATTCAAAAGCGGTTAGCACGAATGCACGATCAACTGGATGCTTTAAAAAAAGAGCGTGAGTTTTCTGAACGGGGATATCGAAGAATCCTGCGAATGAGTGATTCGAATGTGGGGCTAGCAGAAATCGTTGATCTTTTTAGAGCTGCGGGAAGACCTTTAGATGCAGATCAGGTGGAGCGGTTACTCGTTGATGGGAATGCCCGAAAACAACAGATTGAACAGCACTTGCTTTCATTTGTATCAGAAGTAGAAGTTCAAGAAGATTACATTAAACAGAATGTAGTAGAGCTTCGCTTGAGCTCTTCACTCATGATCTCCTTTGCACTCATTGAGAATCTTTCCTTGCGAATGTGGGGCGCTGGTTCAGGGGATAAAATGACCCTTCTGGCAGTGGTTCAACCGGAGATTGCTGAAGTGGGCCCTTGTATCGATATTTTTGATTCGGGAACAGATTTCAGAAAACTGAAGCTGGTTCCTGCACCAGTTATTTCACCTGAAACCGGATCTCGTAGGACAAGAGAAGAGGATCTTGTCGTAGTTGGACAAGGGGATCCCAAACGACTACGTTCTGCGGTATAGATCAACAACCCCTAATTTATTTTTACATCGTACAACTAAAGTGGCACACTTGCTCAACCTGATAATGAATAGATTTTTTCCGCTGATGGACCAAAATAACCAATGATGCGTTTCATTAGTGTCGTTAAGTTAACCACCAAGGTTTGTATTTCTTCTCCTTGACGTATTGTCCACACATGAACACCAACTATATGGGGCTAGAGAGTACATAATCATACGCATGCTGTCCATATCATTATGATTACATTACGATCATGCTGTCCATATCATTATGATTACATTACGATGAAATTTGTTGTTTTAATAGCTGAACCAGTCAGAGGTGAAACGGTAATTAATGAGAATGATTTAAAATTAACCATGCATGTGGTAATGAATCATTCTATTTAATCTGGTGCGGAAGATGAGATGTCAATTGAATTGTTTTATAAACCCTCATCCGCCCTGTCGGGCACCTTCTCCCGGAGGGAGAAGGAAAATCATGCTGAATAGTTACAAATATTTTTAGGATAAAGGGATGCCTACTGTACTAAATATTAAAGGTTATCGGTTTTTCTTCTTTAGTTTGGAAGGGAATGAGCCACCCCATATTCATATTGAGCATGGAGATAAGGTTGGTAAGTTTTGGCTAAATCCGGTTAGTTTAGCCAGCTCATATGGATTTAGAAGTCATGAGTTGAGTAAACTTAGATTATTAGTAATTGAACATAAAGAGTTATTTTTGGAGAAATGGCATGAGTACTTTGGCAATTAAATTTGATGATCATGCGGTAGACGTTAGTTTTACTAAAACTTCATTGCATTTTGTCTTAGCTGATGGTCGGGAAATGTCAGCTCCTTTGGAATGGTTTCCAAGGCTGCGAGACGCAACTGACGCTGAGCGAAAAGACTGGCGTTTTATCGGTAACGGTATGGGTGTTCATTGGTCTAAGGTTGATGAGGATATTTCAGTACGAGCCTTAATGCGTGGAACTGATTAATGTGTAAGGATCGCGGCCGAAATAACTTCCTATTCTTGCATCAAACCGAACATCATCTTGACGCGTTCGGATCCATTAAAAAGCTCGGTGGACAACAAGTACACCTGCGTTTTTTAATGGATCCGAACGTGTCAAGCTAATGTCCAGCTTCGCGCAAGAATAGGAAGTTATTCCGGCCGCGATCCTTAGTGATAAATCTTCGTGCCCAAATTTGTCAGTAGACACTTCGAACTGTACCAGTGTAGCGCCAGGGATTAGCTGTCAGTTGGCGCTTACCACAACAACGCCATATGCGCCTTGTACCATTACTATCAGCGGTAGTAATACAGGCAATAGCCCAACGACATCAATCGCTTTTTCGCATCTAGGTGGATTGGTGTTTCAAAAAAATGGAACTAATGGCAAGGTCGTCATTGATGTGGGATCTGAGTTTATAAGTGAATGGACTTTCCCCATAAAAACAGACATACCTGGAGCGATGAGCGATGATGATGGGGTTAGCAATACGAACGCCATTGTCGTTAATTCAGCTTGCACGAACCGAACTGGTAGCTGTGCTGCTTACCGCTGCAGAGCTATCAGCGCAGATTGGTATTTGCCTGCAAAAAGTGAGCTGCAATCTGTAATTTTCGCTCTGTGCCCAGGGCCATCCTATCCTTGTGCCTTCGGTGCTTTCAGTTCCACATTTTACTGGAGTTCAACGCAATGGTTTGCAGTTACTAATGCTTATACTGTAGATGTTCCAGACGGTAATTACGGTCCCACTGACAAATATAGCTCCCGACCAGTTCGTTGTATTCGGGATTTTTAAATGGATCAGCACAATAAGTATCAATGACTTTATTAACTGGGCTTTAATCACCATTATAAAAATGGTTAAAGTCCAGTAGAATATCAAAAATAAAGTAATCACATAAAAAAATGGGGCATTCAAATGGTTTTAGGTTTAATAATACTCTTAATTTTGGGGCTAATCATTGGTATATCCGGAATACGGATATTACGCCCCACAGAACGAGGTCTTATTGAATTTCTCGGAAAATATAACCGATTTGCTACCCCAGGCTTTAACTGGATTTTTCCACTGATTGAAAATTTGTATCGCGTGAATATCACCGAAATGCTGGTAGAGGCCGAACCGCAAGAAATCATTACTAATGACAACTTAAACGCCATTGTTGACGCTCAAATATATTATAAAGTAAGAGCAACAGAGGATGACGTCAAAAATGCAATTTACAATGCCAATAATTACGCTAATCAAATCGTTAATCTCACAAGGACAACGCTTCGAAATATTATTGGAACCATGTCTCTAAAAGCCGCTAATAGTGAACGCAATAGAATTAATGCCGACCTTTTAAGAACGCTCGCGACGGAAACAAATAACTGGGGCTTAGATATTGTTCGTGCTGAACTTAAAGAAATCAACCCACCCAAAGATGTTCAAGAAACAATGAATAAAGTGGTCAAAGCAGAAAATGAAAAAATAGCAGCAATCGATTTTGCTACCGCCACAGAAACTGCCGCTGATGGGCAAAAAAGGGCTGAAATCAAACGGGCTGAGGGTATCAAACAAGCACGTATCCTTGAAGCTGAAGGCGAAGCACAAGCCATTAAAACGGTTAATGAAGCGGCAGAACAATATTTTGTTGGCAATGCTCAGATCTTAAGGAAATTAGAAGCTGTTGAAAAATCACTAGAAAACAATGCGAAAATTGTGATTCCAAATGGTTCACAACTGATTAATATTATCAGTGAAATGGCCGGTGTTCTTCCTGTAAAAGTAGACTGATTGTAAAAAAGTTTGAGGTAAACAAATGAATCGTTGTCCTTGGGTCGGTCAAAACAAACCACACTACGAACACTACCATGATACCGAATGGGGGATCCCAGTACATGACGATCACAAACATTTTGAAATGCTTATCTTAGAAGGTGCTCAAGCAGGACTCAGTTGGGAAACCATTTTGAAGCGACGAGAAGGTTATCGCGAAGCATTTAAACAATTTGATCCCATTGCCGTTGCTAATATGAGTGATACAGAGTTGGAAACTTTATTAACCAATCCCGGCATTATTCGGAATCGTTTAAAAGTCTTTTCTGCCCGTCAAAACGCGCAAGTCTTTATCAGCATTCAGAAAGAATTTGGATCGTTTGATGCCTACGTATGGCAGTTCGTTCAAGGCCAACCTAAAATAAACCGTCCTGCATCACTCCACGAGGTGCCAACACGAACAAGCGAATCAGATGCCTTATCGAAAGATCTGAAAAAAAGAGGGATGGGCTTTGTTGGATCAACCATTATCTACGCTCACATGCAGGCAGTAGGAATGGTTGATGATCACATCCAGGGATGTTTTCGCTGTATAAAATAATCAGTTGATTATGCTGGGGATTGCCGAATTTGCGATTTATCAATTGAAATCCCCTGCCACAACGACTCAAGCTTCTTTCGAATACAATGCAACCGCATTACCTTCTGTGTCAATAATAACGGCGCGATGTCCATATGGACCAATTTGCTCTTTTGCTTTCACAACCTTCCCACCATGTTTTTTAACCGCGTCAACAGCGCTGTCTAACTGACCTTCTACATTTAAATAAACAAGTGGGCCATCTTGTGATGGTTTTCTATCATCCATCACACACAAACATCCAGAGACGTTATCTTCCGTATGAGGCAATAATCCAAATACAAACCCATGTTCATCAATTTTTTGCACCGACTCGCCTAAAATCATGGAATAAAATTGAATAGCTCGATCGATATCAATAACGGGAATATCAATCCAACAAAAAGTATTTTTATGCATCATTTATGCTCCTATTTATTTAATACCAAGATGACACTCATCTTCCGCAGCAGATTAAATAGAATGATTCATTACCACATGCATGGTTAATTTTAAATCATTCTCATTAATTACCGTTTCACCTCTGACTGGTTCAGCTATTAAAACAACAAATTTCATCGTAATGTAATCATAATGATATGGACAGCATG
>JAPLRK010000085.1 GCA_026399195.1 Legionellales bacterium | reverse complement strand
GGATCGCGGCCGAAATAACTTCCTATTCTTGCGCGAAGCTGGACATTAGCTTGACGCGTTCGGATCCATTAAAAAACGCAGGTGTACTTGTTGTCCACCGAGCTTTTTAATGGATCCGAACGCGTCAAGATGATGTTCGGTTTGATGCAAGAATAGGAAGTTATTTCGGCCGCGATCCTAAAGAGTTTTTATGTTTAACTGACAAGGAAGACCATGAAAAATACAGAAAAAAGACCGTATTTGGCTTGTAGTTTGATAGGATGCTTATTGAGCGCCCCACTGGCGACAGCGGGTGAGCTTGGACCACTCACCCCCCCAGCTCGCTTTCGGCCTGTGGTGACCTTAACGGGTGGGGCCGCATGGATCAATACCACGCAATCTCAAACCTTCTCTGGGACAGACGGAGAATTATTTGCTTATCACCGTAATAACTCCAATCATACCACGGGACTTGTCGGTGCGTTTCTAGGCATCGAGCACCCCCTCCAAAATCCGAATTTCCTCGTACAAGCAGGGCTTGAATACACCTACTTTGGAGGGGCGAATGTGGGTGGTCTGAACTCTGTCGGCATCGAGCCAAACACCTCTACCCTTTATCAATACAACTACCACATCCAAACCCAACAAGCGCTCGTTGTAGCCAAACTATTAACCACAATGCATGACGTTTTCCACCCCTATGTCTCTGTGGGCTTGGGGGGCGCCTTTCATCAAGCGAGCTCCTTTGCCACATCATCCACGGAAACAGGAAGTCTTAATTTAACGCCTAACTATGAAAACAGATCTCAGTCTGCATTTAGTTACAGCGTGGGTTTAGGTCTGGATACGAACATCAGTGAACGCGTACGACTTGGTTTTGGGTATCGATTTTCAGGGTTTGGAGAAGCCTCTCTTGGCAAGGGCCAAATTGAACTAAATCAATATGCCTTCCCAGTGCCTTTTGGACTAAACACGTCCCCTCTCTACGCAAACCAATTCATTGCTCAACTCAGCTATTTAGCATAAGGGAAAATATGATGCATCAACCAAATGATAGTGCCTTGTTAAGTTTGTTTTCCGCCGTGATATTGGGAACAACCACCCACACCACATTGGCGGGGAATTTTACCATCGATCCAGCACCAGGACATCCTAGGATCATCAGTGTAAAGCCAGGGAGCACAGCCTCAGCCTATTACACCGTAACGAATCAAACCATGAAAACCCTGAGCGGTTATGTCCTACAAGGAAGCCCAAATACGGTGATACATAATGGAACAAGTCCTTATTGTTCCAATCCGGTGATCCTTTCCGCCGGAGCAAGTTGCGAATTGCGGCTTGATATCAGCGGGAGGGCTAAGTCAAGCTTCGCTCTCTGTAAGGGCGATAATTGCACAACAGCCAGCGTCCCATTGGATGTGGATCTGAGTTCACCGTTACTCCAACCAGCCGTTTCTGTTGGTGGTTACGAAATAAATGTCTACTACGTCCCAATATATAGTAGCCCCCTAATGGTAGAAAGTAATTTAGAGGGGGTTGTGACAGTTGCTTTTCCACCTCTCCCAGCGTATTCTCCTACACTCATGATCCCTCCACTGTTAAGCGCCAGTTGCGACCAAACAATCACCCGAAGCCCTTATTGCATTGCTGTCGGTTTCTATAGGGACGGCTCTATGTATCCCTTATTATACGATACTCTCGGAGGCAACGTATGGCGCTTACTGATTTCTGCCACCTCTTTACCAACAGCATATGATTCCATGGGAATGCTTGTGAGCTCTAGTTGCGCGAATAGTGGGAGTGGAAATCCAGACTCATATTGCGTTGCCGTGGGTTCCTATACCGCAGGTACTTCAGGAGTCGACGGAACAATCCCCCTGGCTTATCGGACCACAAGGGCAGGGTTAACCAACGGATACGTGATTGAATATCCAATAACGACGGAGGAGCTATCAGACTTTAATAGTGGCCACTTTGCATCTGTCAGTTGCAATGCTGCCACCTGTGTTGCCGCAGGAGGGTATTACGCCAACAACCCGCCCCCCCAAAATGGGATAACCTTTTCGCCGCTAGCCGCAACAAGCTCGGACGCTGGTCAGACGTGGAGCTACACTATGGATAGTACAACCCCCTCAAATCCCACGGATTATTTATACTCAAATGGATTTAACAACGTGAATTGCAGCCTTAATGAGCAAGGTACCGGATCCGAGACCTGTATTGCTGTAGGATCGTACACTACAGTGAGCTCCTCCCCCTTTATAGCCCCCTTAATAGCCGTGAGCGTGGACGCTGGTCTGACATGGAATTACAACCTCGATAGTTCCACTGCAGGATTTCCAACAGCACAGGCCTACTCTGGAGTCTTCAACAGTGTGTCTTGCTCTGGAATTGCCTCATTGAATTGTGTCGCCGTAGGTTCCTATCAAACCAGCGAATCATTTAGCTCAAAAAAACTATTAATGGCCAACAGCAGTGACGGTGGGAACACATGGACCTACGTCATGAGGACGCCACCGAGCGGCATTCCCACTTCATTCTACAGCAGTGTCAGTTGCGGTGTTATCACGCCAACTTGTATGGCTGTGGGCACCGGATACGATCCACAACAAAATACTTTAGGTTTAATAGATTTGAGTACCGATGGGGGTCAAACATGGACACTACAACCCATAGTAAAAAGGAGCCCCCTCTCCGACGTGAGCTGCAGTAACGCAGGCTGCGCAATATCCGGGCTTGAGCGTGCCCCTTCTGATCCCACAACCTCTCCGTTATTGCTATCCTACGACTATGATAGCTCAATAATGACACCGATCGTCAACAACAGTCGCACAGATTTAACGCCTGGTCTATTGAATAGCGCTAGTATTGGCAACGCCTTTTAAATCAGGTGCATTCTGGATAAGGGGTTAGAGAATCCTAACCCCTTCAAGACCTCATCCAGCCTAGAAACAACCGCCTCAACTCGCACCAAGCCCATCACCCCTTCCCCATGTGCCTGAGTTCCCCAGGCACTGTCTTTCTTGAACAATCTTTTCATGGCTTCAGGATAACAATCCACCGTTAAATCTAAATATCGATACGAACCCGATACTTTTGAGCTCGTGACAGCATGAAGTGCCACCACTGGCGTGCCAACGGCCGAAGCCATGTGTGATGGTCCTGTATCTGGAGATAGTAATACATCTGCAAGCAATATCAACGCCAACAACTCTTTGGGCGTGCTTTGACCTATCAAATCAGTGACTTGCACACCGGCACCAATCGCATCCCCGAGCGACCTATCGGCAGCACCAGGACCTCCCACCAAAACAACATGAGCCTGCCAGCGTTTTTGAAGGTGCTGAATCACTTGGACATAACGATCGGCAGACCAAGTACGCTCAGGTTTGCTTGCAGCTGGATTGATCAGAACCCACGGTCCTTTTGTGGCGGGTTTTTGCCGCATCGCCCAATCATGAGCCGATTTAGGAATAGGGACATCCCAACTGATCTCTTTTTGATGAACACCCAAGACATCCGCGAACTTTAAAAACCCTTCTAAAGTATGATCATACCCTGGCGCTATCCTTTCTCGAACAAACCAACCATGCCCATCTTTGGCTCGAGCCGAATCGTATCCGATTTTACGCGTTGCCTTAATCAATGGGTATAACAAATTAGCACGAAAACTTGCCTGAGTTGCTAACAGAATATCAAATGGTCTATCTTGCATGTGCTTTTTAAAGCGCCAATAATCCGCCAGTCGATTGGGCTTGTCCACCACTATAAATTCCACGCCCTCTAGGCCTTCAACCAAATCATACGCCGGGCGAGAAATCACCCAGGTGATGCTGCAGGTAAGATGAGCCTGCAATGTTCTTATCAGAGGGACCAACATCAAAACATCACCCAGAGCTGACAGACGAACGATACAAATAGATTTAGTCATTGCTCAACACAAACCGTGCGCTACAATAAGGACACACAGCCACTCCTGAACTCTCAATCGACAAATATACTTTCGGATGTGCATTCCAAAGAGCCATCTCCTCGGTAGGGCAGCTCAAAGGCAAATCCCTTAGATGCACCAAATAGCTTTTCTCAGTGCACGCCGCTTGTTTTTTGGTTTCAATCATCATTCCAGTCCTTTATATTTCACAAACCGTCAATTCGGCCATATCGTTTATCAGATCTCTAGTGTCTTTTCTTGTTATTTCGGCCGCGATCCTAAGTTGTCATCCCCGCGCAGGCGGGGATCCATCCATCAATATAATCCGGTCGATGCGTACGGCTCAAGACGACCTGACTCAAAGTGTCAGATTGTTTTTTTGTTATTGTCACTTTTTTTGCAATCCTTGTCACGTGCCCGTCCTTCGAAGATAAAACCCTGAAAGGTTAAGTGATAGTATTACTGCTGAAATAACCATTGCTTAGATTCAGAGGATATGCAGTTTCTATATCTATAGTTGGTTGTAACGTTTGTCCACCGTCGTTGCTTGTCAATAGGTAAGGATATTGAGTGTTCACGCCAGGCTGTGTTCCCGTAATCACACCATTTTGTCCAGAGCAATTGACGCTAGTGTAAGAACTTGGATTTTGATCGCTTTGGATGCGTTGCCAAGTCACTCCGCCATCAGAGCTGTAGGACCAAATACCATAAGAGTAGGTAGCCTTCGCCGATCCAACTGCTAGACAGGTTGAACCACTACAGCTAACTGAGGAAAATGAGAAATCAGTAACATTTGGTATTCTGGGTTTTATAACAGGAATGTACGTCCAGACCTGACCACCATCAACACTGTTGGTCATCAAACCACTTAGTGATCCATTTAACGTATAAGAGCCAACCGCAACGCAGTTTAAGCCGCTACAACTGACACTGTTGAAAGTAGCCTTACTAGAATTCAGGTATGGCCAGGAAGGCATTGTGCTGCTGAGGGTAAAAGTCCAAGCACCGGCGCCTTCCACATCATTGTTTACAGCAATCCATGGGTATCCTGCTTGTGGATTAGTAGACGATGTGTAAGATCCTGATAGAACACAAGAGGCTTTATTGTTGAGTTCACTACAACTCGAGGATGTAAAATTTCCTTGGTCGAGATAGTCTGAAGGTCTTGCAGTTGTTGAACCATCAATTGCGTAGGTCCATGGGGTAGGGGGCAAGCCTCCATATCTTGCAGTTACAGCCAGCGGATACAAAACTCGAAGATAGGGGGGGACTTGAAGGGTAGATTCATATTGGCCGGCGGCAACGCATATATTATTAACACAACTTGCTGTGTTAAAAATGCCTAGAGCACGATAACCGCTTGGAAGTGGTCTTGAAGCATCAAAGGTGTATGTGTACGAATTTGATGCCACTAGGGCAATCAACGGATACAGTACTTCCGGAGCCTGCCCCGTACCATATTGACCCACGGCAATACAGTATGGCTCTGTGGCATAGCTGCAGGCAGAACTCGTAAATGTTCCATTTCCGGCGAAATTATTTGGCAAGGAAGTCTCACTATTAATGATGTTTTCCCATCCCCCTTCTTGGGTCGATTTTAAGTAAAGCAAGGGATACTGGATCTCAGTTGAGGTATCATATGCGCCCGCAGCAATGCAATAGGTAGCCCCACTAACGCCATTAAGGCAACTGGTGCTGGTGAACGTGCTGTAATAATTACCTTGATCAGGGGGGGGGGCTATGACCGGATAGGACCAGTTGGAAGAACTGTTGTCTGCCAATAAAACATTGGGATTATTTAAAGCCACATAAGAACCAACGGCAACAGCAGAAGGGAAATCCCCCGAATTCAGCTCCACCTTCAACCGTACACTCGCAGCTGTACAATTTGCACCAAGACAAAGTGCAAAGCTTGAGTTGACTTTCCCAGTAATATCAAGCCGCAATTCGCAACTTTCTCCGGCGTCAAGAGTCACCTGATTAGGACAATAAGGACTCGTTACATTTTGCTTCACCGTATCTGGAGCCCCTTGAAGCGTATAACCACTCAGAGTCTTCTGTGTTAGATTCTTTACAAGATAATAAACTGAAGCTGTGCTCCCAGCCCCAACGCTGATAATGATAGGGCGTCCGGGCGCTGGATCGATGCTAAAATTTCCGGCCAATGATATATCAGAAGTTAAGCTCAATATCAGTGTCGTTAATAGAGCAACAGGTGCTTGTCGGCAGTTTATAGGCATTCTGTTTCCCTTCTCAAGAATGAGCGCATGCTGAGTAAACGAAGATTTATCATACAAGTTCTTTCACTATGATGTCTATAAAAAATATGGCCTAAAATGGATCGACACGCGATACGGTTCCCCGAATCATCTCGATGATCTCCCCCAAACTCCCAGGGTTCTCAGCACCAAAACTGAGCAGCTTTGGCCAAGATCTGAGCCAAGTTAATTGACGTTTCGCCAATTGCCTTGTGGCGGCAACACCTTTGTCCACAAGGGTCGCATAACCGTACTCTCCCGACAGGTAGAGCATCACTTGACGATACCCCACACATCGCATGGCGGGATGGGCTAAGGTCAACGGCCATTTTTTTAATAGCCCCTCCACTTCATCAATCAAACCCTCAGCTAACATTCTTTCAAAGCGCTCGGCAATCCGAAGATGTAGCCACGAACGGTCTGTTGGCATCAGTGCCAGATGAATCCAATGATGCTTTGAAACGGTACGGGGTCTTGCCAAAATCTCTGACAATGGGGTTTGGGTGAGTTGAACCACCTCAAGGGCTCGCTGAATTCTCTGGGCATCATGAGGATGAATTTTTGATGCCGTCAATGGATCAGCCTTAGTCAACATCTGGTGCATATAATCCCACCCCTTGGCATGGGCGAGCTCTGAGAGATGCTCCCGAACCTTAAGATCTGACGAAGGTAAAGTAGACAGGCCTTCTTGCAATGCTCGAAAATACATCATGGTCCCACCCACGAGCAATGGGATTTTTCCCCGTTGTCGAATGTCGTCCACCAAATGCTCCACCTCCGCGCAAATCGCGGCTACCGAAGTGCTCTCGGGTGGATCGAGAATGTCCATCAAATGGTGAGGAATACGCGCTAAAATGTCGGGCTCAGGCTTTGCTGTCCCGATGTTCATTCCCCGATAAATCATCGCTGAATCAATGCTTATCACTTCAACTGGAAAATAATTTGCCAACTCATAAGACAATGCCGATTTGCCAGAAGCCGTGGGGCCCATCAAACAAAAGAGGGGGCTATACATTCGCACCTTCCCCAAACAACGCCAAACACTGCGCCATGCCAAAAGGCACACACCCGTTGTTCAAAGGCCCCTTTAGATTAAGATCCCCCATAAGCCCTGCTTTGTCTTCGTCAGACAGGAGCGTGAGATCAAACGATTGGCAACTCATCAACACCTTGCACCAATCCCTTATGCTCGCAGCTTGAACGGCAGGGCCATTTAAAAGGTGCAACAATTTTTTGAGATCTAATTGGGGAAGAAGCAAAGGCAGTGTTCGCACAATCACCTCACGCTCCCCGATCCAATCCAAAGAGATCCCTAAGGACATCAGCGGGGACTGATAAAGCTCAATCAACCGGCTGTTGGCTTTATCAATGCTATGACTCACAGGGACCAATAACGGACGACTCGCCAAGGGATAAGGCGACTCAAGAATTCGCGATAAAAGCCAATATTGATAAGCGATAGAAACATCTAGAAGATAAGATTTTCCCTGCAAAAATACCCAGGCAAAACGCTCATTTAAGGTCACCCATTGAGATTTCTCCCATGGCTCTGCTCTAAATGACTGTAACGAGGGAGGGGTTAGTGCAGACGAAATCTGCGACTTCATCGCGAGTATGGGGGGGGTGCTTTCCTCGATTTTTGCCAAGGCTCCAGTGATGGCACTGCTGATAAAATCATGCACCCATTGAGGTTCCTGAAATCGGACTTCATGCTTGGTGGGATGTACATTCACATCCACAACATCTGCAGGAAGGGTAAAGTACAACAAACAGGCAGGATATCTCCCTGGATACAACAGAGAACCATAAGCAAACTTGATGGCATGATGTAGTAGTTTATCTTTCATCATCCGTTGATTCACATAAACCCATTGCTTATCATTTTGGCTACGCTGATAGGAAGGAGAACTCACCCACCCCATCACCCGCATGCCGGCATGCGAAACATCAAGAAATACAGCCTGCTCAACAAACGACTTTCCGAGCACTTTTTTGACTCGCTGTAACCGAGAATGCTCACACGTTGCAGGTGGCAAATTCAAAACCTGCTTCCCATCGTGTGAGAGCGTCACAGCAATCCCGGGTGTACTTAAAGCAAAGCGCTTGACCACAAATTCAATGGCTTGAAACTCACTGCGCTGAGATTTGAGAAATTTTTTTCTAACAGGCGCATTATAAAAAAGATCAAGCACATCTACCGTTGTGCCCTCCGATCTAGCACATGGGGTGATCTTAGGGGAGCAGCCACCCGCCATCTCCAACATCATCGCATTCGCTTGATGTTTGGGTTTTGAACTGATACTCATACGCGAGACGCTGGCGATACTCGCCAAAGCCTCACCACGAAATCCAAGGCTCGTAAGGGCATATAAATCATTCAGCTCAACTATCTTACTGGTCGCATGAGCGGCTATGGCCAAAGGGAGATCGGCGACATCTATGCCAGAACCATTGTCACTGATCCTCACCTGATTGAATCCCCCAAACCCAATCTCCACATCAATGCTATCAGCACCCGCATCCCATGCATTTTCAAGCAACTCTTTCACAACCGATGCCGGACGCTCGATCACCTCTCCCGCCGCAATTTGATTCGCTACCGTCATGGATAACTGCTGTATTCGATGAGGCTTCATGCGAGTGACGTTGGAATACTTAACTTTTGGCCCACAGACAGCCTATCTTTCGTTAAGTGGTTGATTGATTTTAACGCAGAAAGACTCACTTGATATCTTGCAGCAATCGTCGGCAATGTTTCACCATTTCGCACAATATGCCAATTCGAGGTATTCCTTGCCTCAAGACGAGTGCCGTGCGGAGGATAATCCCAAAAATAACGTTTAATCCCCGAGACCATCGCCTGCGTCAAACGAGATTGATAATTGGGGTTGTTTAAATTTCTTTCTTCTTGTGAGTTTGTGATAAAGCCTGTTTCAACGAGAATGGAAGGAATATCAGGCGACTTTAAAACAACAAAGCGCGCTTGCTCTACGGAATGATGATGAAGAGCCGTCACTTTGTCGATATGATGCAGCACCTCGTCCCCCATCGTCACACTGGAAGTGATGGTCGCGGTTTGTGAGAGATCTAATAAGACGGTCCTTATCAAGCCACTTTGATCGTCCAAATTGGACAAATTTACGCCACCCAATTCAGAGTTATTTTCCTTCTCAGCAAGCCAACGCGCCGCCTCACTGGTCGCACCCGTTTGCGATAAGGCATACACTGACGCGCCATTTGAGTGGTGATTAATAAAAGCATCCGCATGAATAGAGATGAAGACATCCCCCTTATAGCGCCGAGCAATCGTCAACCGCTCCCTCAATCCCACATAATAATCTCCCTGGCGCGTCAATACCGCATGCATTCCAGGCTCTTTATCTATCAGCTGTTTGAGTTTTTGGGCAATGGCAAGCACGACCACTTTTTCAGCAATATGCCTCGGCCCGATGGCCCCCGGATCTTTCCCTCCATGACCTGGATCAAGAACAATAATCACATCTCGCAACGACTTAGGTGGGGTGTGCTGAACGCGGATTGGGATCTTCGATGGATGAGGCGTTGAAGGAGGTGCGCCTGTTTTTGAGATGAGATCCAGTTGCAATCCAACCCAACCCTGATGAGCACTATCCACATGTGTGCTCAAGCGCACAGGACGCCTCAGGTCAAAAACAAGCCTGACTGTTTTAGGATCGGGCGCGCCACGGCGTACACTTAAAATCAAATCATGACCCAGCATGACTCGACTCAGTTGAACAGCCGTCTTCGTTTGATTCAAATCAACCACCAGCCTATCAGGATGGCTTAAGATAAAAGCTTTGTATTTGAGAACGCCAGAAAGAGTCATCATGACAGATGTTTTTTGAGAATCCTCTTTAACCCAAAGAGCATCCATTTGTGAAGCCATGGCGGCCCACGAACTATGAATGAGCATCAAAAATAACAGGGCTCTCATAACGTCACGTCAAAACAAGACAACAAGGCATCCCCCTTAACCGTCAATGCACAAATCCGCATCTCCCGCCCGTCCCCATGAAAGCCTAAAGTATACGCCAAATCAGCCCATTGTTGATGATGTGCCACGCGCTCCGGCCATTCAATACAACATAAGGCATTGTCTCCGAAATAGTCACGAAAGCCAATATCGTCAAGCTCTGTTTCATCATGAATTCGATACAGATCGAAATGATGAATGAGACCCTTTTCAACCTCATAGCTTTCTACCAAAGAGAACGTAGGGCTCTTGATGACCGAATCGACACCCAAATGACGGAGCAATGCGCGGATGAACGTGGTTTTGCCTGATCCTAAATCCCCGCTAAAAGTGAACACCAATGGGAAAATCAAACGTGACGCTAAACGAGCAGCCAACCTCTCGGTAACCTGAAGATTTTTCAACTCAAATCTCAACTCGCCGGACTTCATCAAGAGCACTGGTTGATTTGACGGCGCAAATAGGGCATCAAATCACTGGCCATTAGCCCCCGCTCACCCAGTGACAAAACCGCCTCATCGGCAGCACGAGCATGAAGCCACACGCCAAGCTTGGCCGCATCCGACAACAAAATCCCTTGCGCCAAAAGTCCGCCGATAACCCCGCTTAACACATCCCCCATGCCCGCAGTAGCCATCCCAGGATTACCCGAGGTACATATATAAGAAACGGGCTCGCCCGTATTCACAACCGTTCCACATCCCTTAAGCACCACGCATCCACCATACTGTTGTTGAATCTGTTGGACGGCTTGATGTCTGTTTTTCTGGATATCCGAAGTACTGCAGGCCAACAAACTCGCAGCTTCACCTGGGTGCGGGGTCAAAATCCAATTGTCATCATGCTGCGGTTGCTTCGCTAAAAGACGAAGGGCTGAAGCATCTATCACAAGCGGTACCTGAGCGGCTATGGTCGTCGCAAACAAAGATTGCGCCCATTCATCCTCACCGAGCCCCGGGCCAATCACAGAAATGGTGGCCTTCGAAAGGAGTGACTTTAATGAATCAATCTCATCCACACCATGGATCATCACTTCAGGTAACCCCGGTAAAACACTTTCAGCATATTCAGGTCGAGTGGCAATCGTGACCGACCCAGCCCCTACCCTAAGAGCTGCAAGTGCTGTCAAATAAGTGGCTCCCGGCATCCCAAGTCCACCCCCAATAATAAGCACGTGCCCATAATCCCCTTTGTGTGAATTTTTAAGCCTCGAGGGCATGATGCCATGAAAAGCCGTATCATCCAGCCGATAAGCCGCTGGCGACAGACTCGCCAATCCGGCAGCCGCTTGCAAAGAATGACAAATCACTTTACCGGCATGATCAGGGCCATCCAAAATATATAATCCAATTTTTTCTGCCATAAAGGTGACCGTGACCGAAGCCCTCACACACAAGCCCATCACACACCCCAGATCCGCATCCAATCCAGAGGGGATATCGAGAGATAACACAGGTTGCTGACTGTCATTGATGAATTGAATGGCCAGAGCGATTTGACCTTGCACTGTACCCTTTAAACCAATACCGAGTAACCCATCCACGATTAATTCTGCTTCACAGAGAGAGACATCATCAAAAGACTTACAAGGAACACCAGAGGATGCTGCATCACGTGCCATGATTTGTGCCACAGGAGGTAGTTGTTCTATCTCTTTGCATTGCACCAAAAGAACAGAAAATCCTTCCTCATGTGCAAGACGCGCCAACACGTAGGCATCCCCCGCATTGTTCCCGCCACCGCAAAAAACCGCAATGTCACGAACATCTGGGTATAAAGAGGTTAGGGTATTGAACGCCGCCGTTCCTGCACGACGCATTAAGAGCTCCTGAGAAATCCCTAACTCATCAATGGCATGTTGTTCACAGAGACGGATCTGATGCGTGAGATAAAGTGCATTTTTTGACTTGCTCATGGGACGGGGCTCCGTAACTGATGGCTTGTATTGGGCCGGTATGGTTGTGGGGGTTGGGGGGGTGGAAGGGTTCCGCTCCCTGACGGTCGCGGCTCGGAAGTTTACTCCACCAATTTTAAGGCCGGTCTTTTCGCTGTTTTTTTATGTTTAGGAACGGCTGGGGGTGGAGTAACATCACCATATTCTTCACCAAACTCCATACCACGCCCATTTTCTTTGGCATAAATGGCTAAGACACTCTCGGGGGGTAAGACCATTTGAACGGGAATGCCTGCAAATCTAGCCGTGAACAAAATTTTATCGTTTTCCATATGTAAACCACGACAGGCTTTGGGAGAAATGTTCAAGACAATACGTCCATTATTCACATGCTCTAATGGCACCTCAACACCGGGATACTCTGCATTCACCAAAAGATGCGGCGTCAGCTCATTATCCACAATCCAATCGAACATGGCACGGATAAGATAAGGTTTGTTTGATGTCATGGTTGCCATTATGCCGCCCTCAGTTGCCTCTCTGCATCCGTTAAACTGGCCTGGAATGAGTCCCTCTTGAAAACGCGCTGCATATACGCATTCAACCCTTGGAAGTCTTCAGAAATCTCCACACGCAATTGTGGCAAACGCCATAAAAGAGGCGCCAAGGCACAATCTAACAAGGAAAATTCATCACTCAAAAAATAAGCCTTGTCCGCAAACACGGGCTCGAGACTTGTCAAACTTTCAAGAAGTTGAGCTCTGGCCTCATTAGCCTCAGCCCCTGCTCGAATGTGTTGCAGCAACCCATACCAGTCTTGCTCAATTCGATGCATCATTTTACGAGTTTCAGCCCGAGCAACCGGATAGACCGGCAAAAGCGGCGGATGAGGAAAACGTTCATCCAAATATTCCATAATGATTCGCGCTTCATATAACACCAACTCGCGATCGATTAAGGTAGGAATAGTGCCATAAGGGTTCACAGCCAATAATTCAGGAGTGGCCTCTCCGCACTTGGCAAACATAATTTCAACATTGACCCCTTTTTCAGCCAACACAATTCGAACCTGATGACTATAAATATCATCACTGTCAGAATACAAAGACATAATCGTGCGCTTCGCAATAATGGCCATCGCCGTTCCTCGTCATCTCATAAAGGCCACTATTTTACCACAGTTTCTCTGCATCTAATGAATATTTCGCCAATATATTTTTTTCAATGGATAAGCAATCGCCAAAAACATCCCTAAAAACAATAATACAAACCACCCTATCCGATGGTGAACCAGTTGACCGGGCTCTCCGACATAGGTGAGAAAAGTTACCAGATCTCGAACTGTACTGTCAAATTGTTGCTGACTCATGTCACCGGGCTCCACCAAAAGCAAATGCATGGGGGTTGGTTGCTCTTGAGGGTGTTTCCCATTTTCCGCAATCACTAAGCCTTGTAATGGGGCAAGAACATTCGGCATAGACACATCGGGAATCAAAAGATTGTTGGCACCATAAGGCCGATTTTTATCGGCATAAAAACTTTTCAAATACGTATATAACCACGACGAGCCGCGCTCCCTTGCCGCCAAGGATAAATCAGGAGGCACTCGCCCAAACCACTGTCGCGCATCAACTTCTGGCATACTGTTTTCGATAGGATCAGGGATTTTCGCGGTGGTGAAGATCAAATTATTCACCAGCAGATCCGTATCGACATCCCCAGTAAACTTGGTTAAACCAAGATCCTTAGCCATCCGGTTGTATCGCATATACTTTAACGAGTGACAACCGGAACAATAATTCATAAAGATCTTTGCACCACGCTGCATCGCTTCTTGATCATGCAAATCAATGGACACGGGGAGTAATTCGACGCTCGCCAAGGCATTCGCCCATGACACCACAAAAATAAGAAACAGCCCTAGTTTTTTCATACGATTCTCTCAGGTACAGGTCGAGTCGATTCAAGGCGACTGTAGATGGGCATGAACAAAAAATACGCGAAATAAATGGCCGTACACACTCGAGCCACCAACTGTTTTCCCAAAGTCACAGGAACCGTGCCCAAATAACCCAGAATAAAAAAGCTGATGACGAAAATCAACAAGGATATCTTGGAAGGAAGCCCCTTGAAACGCATAGCCTTGACCCGACTTTTATCAAGCCAGGGAATGAATAACAAGATGAGAATCGCGCCCCCCATCACGATAACCCCTGATAACTTGTCAGGAACCGCCCGCAACATGGTATAAAATGGCGTCATGTACCAAACTGGCGCAATGTGTTCTGGCGTGACCATAGGATCGGCCGGAGCAAAATTAGCATGCTCGAGAAAGTACCCGCCCCCTTCCGGTGCAAAGAAAACGATCGCAAAGAACCCCATTAAAAACACAAGCACCCCAACGAAATCCTTGATGGTATAATAAGGATGAAACGGAATCCCGTCTAAGGGCTTGCCATCACTATCCAAATGCTTTTTGATATCCACGCCTAAGGGGTTGTTAGAACCGACCCGATGTAACGCCACCAAATGCAAAAACACTAAAATGACCAGCATCAAAGGGATCCCAATGACGTGCAAAGCAAAAAAACGTTGTAAGGTAGCATTCCCCACATGAAAGTCGCCGCGAAGCCATACGACAAGAGTATCCCCTACATAAGGAATAGCACCAAACAAGGAGGTGATGACTTGAGCTCCCCAGTAAGACATTTGCCCCCAGGGAAGTAAATATCCAAAAAAGGCCTCAGCCATCAAGAGAACGAACAGAGCCATTCCTAAAATCCAAATGAGCTCCCGAGGTTTTTGGTATGATCCGTAAAGTAATCCTCGAAACATATGAACATAAACCACAATAAAAAATGCGGAGGCCCCTGTAGAGTGCATATAGCGCAACAACCAGCCATAATTCACATCGCGCATGATGTATTCTACCGAACCAAATGCCTCAAGCGCGGTCGGGGTGTAAAACATTGTTAACCATAAGCCGGTGACCAGTTGGTTCACTAAGACAACCATGGCCAATGATCCAAAAAAATAATAAAAATTTAAGTTTTTGGGTGCGTAATACTCACTAATATGTTCTTTCCAAGTGCTTAACAGTGGAAAACGTTCATCAACCCAACCCACCAATCCATTCATGCTCAATCCTTATTTCTCTTCTTCCCCAATCACAATCACATGCTTACTAATAAACTTATAGGGAGGAACCTCTAAGTTTATTGGCGCAGGAACACTTTTAAACACCCTGCCCGAAAGATCGAACATGGAGCCATGACACGGGCAATAAAATCCGCCCGGCCAATCAGGACCCATCTCTTTTTCGAAAGGTTTGTATTTCGGAGAGCACCCCAAATGTGTGCAAACACCAACCAAAATCAAGTACTCAGGATTGATGGATCGAAACTTGTTTTTGGCATAGGCGGGTTGTTGCTCCACCGAGGAATCAGGATCTCGCAAAAGCTGTCTATCACCATCCAAGCCTTTCAACATCTCAGGCGTACGCCGAATGATCCACACAGGTTTTCCACGCCACTCCACGGTGACTTGCTGTCCAGGCTCCATTTTACTCAAATCAACTTGTATCGGACCCCCTTCAGCCTCAGCTTTAGCGCTAGGCATCCACGAAGACACAAAAGGCGTCAGAGCACACATCGCGCCAACCCCCCCCAAAACACCGGTCGTCGTCAATAAAAAACGACGTCGCGCTTCATCAACCGACTCCTCAGGTAATCCATCTGCAGGTATATCCATAGTGGTTCCTTATGTCCAGAACACTCTATCTCTACTCAAAAGAAATAAAGACCTTTTGGCCAAAATGTTGCACCCTTGAGAAGATTCAACAGGCCTCAAAAAAGGTAACGCCATTTATACCAAAGAATCTTCCATTTGCAAACCAATATGATTTGATCTTGATAGCCATTTGATCTATTTGGCTCAGTATATAAATAATTTCCTGTTGGCGAGTTGATCAGTTCGTTGCCATTTACCTGGCTCAAAAAAACCTGCAATGGGTCAGTGTTTGGCAGCAAAATGATGAGCATCAGTGATCAACCGATCAATTTACCACTGGAACAACACGGTGTATCCCATGGCATGGGCCTTGTGTCATTTAGCAGAGATATTGGCGGATGCTCCTGAACTGAGTGCCTCCTGAAAAAAAGGCAACAGCAAAGAAGCGCAATATTGACCTATTTTGCAAAAGTGCTCCTGCTGATTTTTGAAGGCATCTTGGGTCTCCTGATCCGCATTATGACTCGCCATAGAGTAAATGACATGCCCTGTCGCTGATCTCGTCGAAAAAGTCACGCCCAAAGGCAGATGATGCTTCAGCTGCTTTAAATAATACAATTCATCATAGTGTGCTTTCGTATATAATGAGGGCCATGCGGACATAGCGCAGCGTTGGTACCAACTGGTTTGATAGGTTTTGTCAAAGCGCCAAAGGTTGCTACTGAACAAATTAAACTCAAGCGACGGGGTTGATGAAAACGTCATGATGCGATGATTTTCAATATGCGTTATCGCGATATGACTGATGCCGTAAAGACCTTTCACATCTTGGAACACATGACTGACGGCGCCAAGATATGCAAAAAGGATGTCTAAAAAACGTCCATGGGGCGTAATCACTTGCGGGTTATCTTCCATATGCACGACCCCTAACCAAAGTGCCTAATTGAGGACAACGCAAGATCGATGATTTGTTTCGATTGCTCTTCCTTGGCATTCATTTGACTCACATTCTGAGTTAACTCGACCAGAAAGTCGGTAATACTCTCCCCGGAGTGTGTGGAATGATACAGGGGACTGGCTTGACTTAAAAGATAATGAAGCAAACTTTTGCTGATGCTTAACTGATTTGTTTCAGCCGATGCGTCGTGGTGACTGTCACCAAAAAGAAGCCATCCAGGTGACACATGAAGCATTCTGGCGATTTCAGTCAACTTGAGAGGCTCAGGAATGGTTTGCCCGCGTAGATATTTTCTACAAATTTGCAAGGAATGGCCCGAAATTTCTGAGAGCTTTTTGATATTGACCCCTGAAGGCGATCGGTGTGAATTAAACCCCGCCGCTATCATGGTTTCACGCAAACGCTGAGCAAACTGACGCAATAAATCGACTTTTTCCATGCAGCAAATCATTTCTTCAAATGATGCAGAGTAACACACCCCCAGGAGTATGAACAGTTCTCGCCATATCGAAACTCAAAGTTTCCAATGAATACCTTTGGTTGACATTTCGTGAAGGGTCGCTACAATGCCAAAAGAAGCGAACCTTGCTTCAACCCAAAAAGAGTTGTTGAAAGCATGAAGTGACCAAGACTCTCATTGGGATCTTAAAAGTCCAAATCATGGAAAACAAGGTGTGCGATGGAACAAAATGCCTTGTTCAGACGGTTGATTGAAACAGTGGCTTAACCATAGCTGCCAACCTCGTGCGTTGTCATGGTCGGACGTCATGAAAATGACCCCGGCCATATTTCTAAGTCAGCCATCAAATGGATTCAATTGACAATCGGAATCCCAATCCTCTCAAAACAGTATCCAGACTTATTAGTCGGCAGCAATTCCCGGACATAAAAAAATCGTAATAAACAAAGGGTTTTAGGTGCAAGTTGAAAAAACATTTCGTAAACTACTATTTTTGAGGGAGTCGTGCGCAAAGCTTATCAGTTAGCACGATCTACCCCCTCATCAAGGCAGGGCACTTTTATTAACGTGTTAAGGATGAATTGGTTGTGGGATTTGTACGGAAATATTTGCCTACCTACAACGAGGCAAGGCATTAGAGCAATTTCGATATTTAGGTGGACATTACATTATTTCGATCGACGGAACGGGGCAATATTGTTCCAAAAAGGTTCATTGCGATAATTGTTGCGAAAAAAACCACCGTGATGGAAGCAAAAGTTATTACCATCATATGCTGGGCGCTGTGTTAGTTCATCCCGAACATAGTGTAGTTATTCCATTAGCACCCGAACCGAAAGATGCTTTAAATAAGCACGAAAACCCATGTCTTTAAATCATGAAATTTAGCGTGGTAGTGCCTGGAATGATAAAAATAGCCCATCAAATGCCGGGAGTGGAGATTAATTGGTTCTAGCGGGAATCTCTGATTAGTCGGGAATTCATTTGCTTTGCTCGCTCTAGTTTTATATACTGCGTGCCACGCCGTTTTTTAGTACAACGAATAATAGGCACGTAGCTCAGTGGTAGAGCACCACCTTGACATGGTGGTGGTCGGTGGTTCGATCCCACTCGTGCCTACCATGTTACCCAACCTTAGTCGTTGGAAAAATGTTGGGTTGACTCATGCACAGCCCATTAGCATCGTAAATGGAACATAAAAATGCTCACTATCACATTACCTGACGGACAATCGAAAGGGTTTGAACACCCTTTAACCATTTATGATGTGGCTCATAGCATCAGTCCTGGTTTAGCAAAAGCTGCCATTGCTGCGCGTATGGATGAGGCATTGGTTGATCTCAGTCACCTCATCACACGTGATTGCACGCTTTCCATTCTCACGGAAAAAGACCAGGAATGTTTAGAGATCATTCGACACTCCACGGCCCACCTTTTAGCGCAAGCTGTCAAATTATTATTTCCTACGGCCCTTGTTACCATTGGGCCTGTGATTGACGATGGTTTTTTCTATGATTTTTGCTTCGAAAGACCCTTTACACCTGAAGATCTACAAACGATAGAAGAAAAGATGCTAGAGCTTGTCAAAGCAAACCTTTGCATCACACGTCGAGAACTTGGTCGGGATGAGGCCATCGCTTATTTTGAAGGTCTCGGTGAGTCCTACAAAGCACAAATCATTGCTGATATTCCCGTTGGTGAATCCCTCTCGCTCTATCGACAAGGCGATTTTGAAGATCTGTGCCGTGGCCCTCACGTGCCCTCAACAAGCCACTTAAAAGCATTTAAATTAACACATTGTGCTGGTGCTTACTGGCGTGGTGATTCTCGCAACGAAATGCTACAGCGTATTTATGGAACAGCCTGGCTTGATAAAAAATCACTTGCAGAGCACTTAACCCGCCAAGAAGAAGCTGAAAAACGTGACCATCGCAAATTAGGGAAAGCGCTCGATCTCTTCCATTTTCAAGAGATAGCGCCAGGAATGGTCTTCTGGCATCCCAAAGGTTGGGCCATTTATCAAGTACTTGAACAATACATGCGCAAACGCTTGAATGAACTTGATTATCAAGAAATTAAAACACCTCAACTGGCCGATAAAGTGCTTTGGGAAAAGTCAGGGCATTGGGATAATTTTCGGGACAACATGTTTTTTACTGAAACCGAAAATCGCCAATATGCCATCAAACCCATGAGTTGCCCGTGCCATATTCAAGTTTACAACCATGGGCTGAAGAGTTATCGAGATTTACCCCTTCGATTGGTGGAATTTGGCAATTGTCATCGGTGTGAGCCTTCTGGCGCCTTGCATGGCTTGATGCGAGTGCGTAACTTTGTACAAGATGATGGCCATATTTTTTGTTGTGAGGACCAAATCCAATCGGAAGTTGCTATGCTGCTTGAGCTGGTCAAATCCGTATATTGTGACTTCGGTTTTACGAACATCATTTATCGTTTGGCGCTTCGCCCTGAAAAACGTGTGGGTAGCGATGAGATCTGGGACAAAGCCGAAGGTGCCTTAAGAGAGGCCATGCAGGGCGAACATGTGACGTGGTCTGACGCCCCAGGAGAAGGCGCATTTTACGGTCCAAAAATTGAATGTTCCTTGGCGGATTGTTTAGGGCGCATCTGGCAGTGTGGTACCATACAAGTTGATTTTTCTATGCCAGAGCGTCTGGGAGCGCAATATATTGCCGAAGACGGCAGTCGAAAAAACCCTGTGATGATTCATCGTGCCATTCTAGGGACCTTCGAACGCTTCATGGGAATATTACTCGAGCACCATGCCGGAAATTTACCATTATGGTTAGCACCGATTCAAGCAGCAGTCCTCACCATCACTGAAAAACAAGGTGACTTTGCAGAAAAAATGAGTAGAATTTTGCAAAAAAAGGGGATTCGTACTATTTTTGACTTGAGAAATGAGAAGATTGGCTTTAAAATCCGCGAGCACACATTGCAAAAAGTCCCCTATTTGTTGATTGTCGGTGATAAAGAGGTCGAAAAAGGCCTGGTGACCGTACGTCATCGTGAGGGAAAAGATTTAGGTGAAATGTCGATTGATGCTTTTTATGAATTATTGCATCAAGAACATTTAATGTAAAAATCGGGTTCGGGAGCAAAATAACTTCCTATCCCCAGTTGGAGGATTGACCATTAGTGCATCAACGAAGCGTGATAGTGATCGCGCACGAATTAACGAGCAGATCAATGTACCCGAGGTACGTTTAATTGATGTAGATGGCAACCAAGCTGGCATTATTTCGACACGCGAGGCTTTGCGTGCCGCTGAGGAAGGAGGGTTTGATCTGGTGGAAATTTCACCCACAGCCAAGCCCCCAGTATGTCGTATTATGGATTATGGTAAATTTCTTTTTGAAGCGAGTAAGAAACAAGCTGAAGCACGGAAGAAGCAAAAGCAAATTCAAGTCAAAGAGATAAAATTCCGTCCAACGACGGAAGTAGGAGATTATCAGGTCAAGCTACGCAACCTGATCCGTTTCCTAAATCATGGTGATAAGGTCAAAATCACACTACGTTTTCGTGGGCGTGAGGTGGCACATCAGGAACTCGGAATGAAAATTTTAGAACGAGTTCAACAAGACACGTCAGAAATTGCTGTGATTGAGCAGCATCCAAAACGTGAAGGTCGACAACTACTGATGGTATTATCACCGAAGAAAAAATAACGAGGATCATGTGATCCTTAATGCGGAGTTCATTTGTTATGCCAAAGTTAAAAACACATCGCGGAGCAGCTAAACGCTTTCGCAAAACGGCAAGTGGTGCGATCAAACGTCGTGGTGCTTATAGAAATCATATCCTCACCAAAAAGTCGACTAAGCAAAAGCGTCATTTACGCGTTGCTTCGGGCACATTAAAAAAATGTGATGCGCGTCTGGCTGAGCGTATGCTGCAGGGTAGTTAAGGGGAGAATGAAACATGCCAAGAGTTAAACGTGGTGTGACGGCCAAAGCCCGTCACAAAAAGGTCTTAGACCAAGCCAAAGGGTATTATGGTTCGCATAGTCGAACTTACCGAATGGCGAAGCAAGCCGTTATTAAAGCAGGCCAATATGCCTATCGAGATCGTCGCCAAAAGAAACGACAATTTCGTGCCCTTTGGATCACGCGTATCAATGCGCAAGCACGAGAATGTGGCTTATCCTACAGCAAATTGATCGATGGCTTAAAAAAGGCAGCGATTGAACTGGATAGAAAAGTACTGGCAGATATGGCAGTGCACGACAAACCTGCTTTTGCAGCCGTTGCAGAACGCGCAAAATCGGCCCTTGCTGCATAAGCCGCGCTCATTAAATAATGTACGCTTCGCGAATTTATAGATTATAAATTCGCGATTTTTAGGCGATGATACTATGCAAGACATCACCCTTCTTCAACAACAAGCCTTTGATGCTATTGAAAAAACTGAAACCATCAGTTTGCTTGAAGCGATCCGAGTCGACTATCTCGGCAAAAAAGGGCGCTTAACTGATATTCTTAAGACCCTCGTGCACCTGCCCCCATCAGAAAAACCTAAAATAGGTCTTTGGGTGAACCAGGCCAAACGAGAGATCACCGAATGCATCGAACAAAAGATGCTGCAACTCAAAGAACAGGCTCTGCTTCAGAAATTGGCAGAGGATCATATTGATGTGACCCTACCAGGACGAGGTCATTCTTCAGGCTCGATTCATCCTGTCACTCAAGTCAAACAACGGGTGAATGACTATTTCAGCTGCTTGGGGTTTGATATCATCGATGGCCCTGAAATTGAAACTGAATTTTATAATTTTGAGGCTCTCAATATCCCACACCATCATCCAGCCCGCGCCATGCATGATACTTTCTATTTTGGTGATGGACGCCTGTTACGTACTCACACCTCTCCGGTTCAAATTCGAAGCATGGAGAATCGCCTTCCTCCTTTTCGATTGATAGCCCCAGGACGGGTATATCGATGTGATTCGGATCTGACCCACACACCCATGTTCCACCAAGTCGAAGGCTTATTGATCGACAAGGAAGCCACTTTATCTGATTTAAAAGGCCTCTTGATCGATTTTTTTGCGCAATTTTTTAATAAAAAATTAGGGGTAAGGTTCAGGCCTTCTTATTTTCCATTTACGGAACCCTCAGCAGAGGTCGATATCGAATGTACTCAATGTATGGGCGTTGGCTGTCGCGCTTGTAAATTCACGGGTTGGCTTGAGGTCTTAGGGTGTGGCATGGTTCATCCCAATGTGCTTTCTTCTGTCAATATCTCTCCTAAAGAATATCAAGGCTGGGCCTTCGGGATGGGCCTCGATAGATTGGCTATGCTTTACTATGGCATCGATGATTTGCGTATGATGTTTGAGAATGACTTGACCTTTTTAAACCAGTTTTAGGAAACCAGATGAAAATCAGTGAGTTGTGGTTGCGCGAATGGGTGAATCCAACATTATCAGGCTCCCAACTGGCAACGCAATTAACCATGGCAGGTCTTGAAGTCGATGCGCTGCACCCCGTTGCCGACGTTTTTTCAAACGTGGTGGTTGCTAAAGTTCTGCAAACCAAACCGCACCCACAAGCAGATCGATTGACCCTGTGTGACATCGATGACGGATCTGGGTCCATCCTTAAAGTTGTCTGCGGCGCTTCGAATGTTCGCAATGGATTAACCGTTGCATTGGCAAAGATGGGTGCCCACTTAGGGAAAGACCTCATCATCAAAGAATCCAAGCTCCGTGGTGAATTATCACAAGGGATGCTTTGTTCTCAAGTTGAACTTGGCATCGCCGATCAATCTGAGGGGATCATGGAACTTCCGGATGATGCGCCACTTGGCGTTGATTTACGTGAATACCTCATGCTAGACGATCAGGTACTTGATCTTGATTTGACCCCGAACCGTGCGGATTGTTTCAGCGTTTTAGGCGTGGCCAGAGAGATTGCAGCCCTGAACCAGCTGCCCTTTTCACCAATCCCGCCCAAAGCAATCACCCCCACACTTGATGAAACCCTGTCCATAAAAGTGCACGCCATGGATGCATGCCCCGCGTATTGTGGGCGAATCATCCGCGGGATAAACCCCCAAGCAACCACACCTCTTTTGATAAAGGAGCGACTACGCCGATCAGGGCTTCGTTCGATTCACCCTGTGGTTGATGTGATGAATTATGTCATGCTTGAAATTGGTCAGCCTATGCATGCCTTTGATTTACAAACTTTAACCGGTGGCATCCAAGTCCGCTTTGGCCATCCCTCTGAAACCATCAAGTTGCTGAACGAACAAGAAATCACCTTAAATGACCAAGTGCTCGTGATAGCTGATGACAACAAAGCATTAGCCATAGCCGGCATCATGGGGAGCGAAGCCAGTGCCGTTCAAGACCATACAACCGATTTATTTCTCGAAAGTGCTTTTTTTAATCCTTTGAACATCGCTGGGGTCGCTAGACACTATGCATTACACAGTGATGCCTCACTACGCTATGAGAGAGGGGTCTCTCCAACGTTACAAACCGATGCCTTAGAACGCGCAACACAATTATTACAATCCATTGTAGGCGGTCAGGTTGGACCCATCACTTCAGTTCGTCATGCGAAAGCCTTACCCAAACCAATCCACATCTCCTTTCAACCCTCACAAGTTCAACAATTAACAGGGGTAAAGGTAGGGGATGAAGAAATGATCTCGAGCTTAACAGCACTTGGAATGACGGTGGACCATCAGAAAAAACCCTGGTCTGTCACTGTACCAGCACATCGTTTTGATCTCGAATTGGATGTGGATTTGGTAGAAGAAATCATACGTCTTCACGGTTATGATCATATGATACCGACCCCTATGAAAGCATTGATACGACCAGGATTGACGAACCCATATGAACAATTACTTCGCCAAATGACAGCCTTTTTTAGTCATCGAGGCTATTGTGAAACCATCACCTATAGTTTTGTTGACCCAGAGCTCCAGCAAGCCCTGTACCCTGAAAGCCAATCCATGCAACTGATAAATCCCATCTCCTCCGAATTATCTGTCATGCGCGTCGGGTTGTGGCCAGGGTTATTGGCATCGACTGTTTATAACGCCCATCGTCAACAAACAGCTATCAAGTGCTTTGAGGCCGGCGTTGTGTTTGATATGAAGGGTGATGTCTTGGAAGAGAGACCTTGTTTCGCAGGCTTAATCACAGGAACTCACGGTGAGCTAAACTGGAGCGAAAGCACACGACCTTATGATTTTTTTGACCTGAAAGGCGATTTGCAATCTCTTTTAGACGGGCTTTCGCATTCAAATGTCCACTTTGTGTCAGCAACTCACCCAGCCCTTCACCCAGGTCAAACCGCGCAACTGATGTTAGATACTACAGAAATCGGTTGGATAGGCGTGCTTCATCCTCGTCTCATGGATGCTCTTGATCTTACGAACAATGTCATCCTATTTGAATTAAATTTAAAACCATTGTGTCAGCAGCCGCACGCGCAATATCAACCCATTTCAAAATATCCTCAGATCAAACGAGACTTATCGCTGCTCGTCGACCGCGAAATAAACGCCGCCCAAATAGAAAAAGCGGTTCGTGACGTTGTCGCGTCCAATTTACTTAAGTCGTTCGATGTGTTTGATGTGTATACCGGTGCGTCTATCCCCGAGGGCAAAAAAAGTGTAGCAATAGCCTTGATCTTGCAAGACGACCATCGAACACTGGTAGACGCTGAGATCAATTCAATAATCAGTGCTATACTCACAGAACTAGATAAGAAATTGGGAATACAATGTCGTGCAGAAGCTACACCATAAATAACTCATCGCACGATAGACTTATGAGGGACCTAACATGAATGCTTTAAGTAAAGCTATAATGGCTGAAGCCTTATGTGACGAGATACAACTGACCCGATCAGACGCCAAGGATATGGTTGAACAATTCTTTGAGGAAATCAGAACCGCTCTAGAGAACGGCCACCACGTAAAACTGTCTGGTTTTGGCAATTTCACGCTGAGGGATAAATTACAAAGACCTGGCAGAAATCCTAAAACAGGCGAACCAATCCCCGTGGCGGCTCGTCGCGTGGTTACTTTTAAGCCTGGATTAAAATTAAAAACAAGAATTGAAGAGATTGAGAAATAACGTAGAGTCCCCCTCCGTGCGACAGAAGGGATCCAAACGTTAATAATATACCCGTTTGGCATCCCTTCTTGTCATCATTTTGCCATGATCGGATGCCAAACGGGTATATTATTAACATTTGGATCCCTAAATCAAAATAAATGCTGTAAAAATCACATTTTACTTGTGTGCTTCTTAGCTTTTAGTTAAAATCGCCCGTCCAAGAACATTTATAGAATACATTTTGCCCTACGGAGTTAGTTTCATGAAAACATTTAGCGCCAAGGCACACGAAGTCAGACGTGATTGGTATGTGGTAGATGCCACAAACAAAGTTTTGGGCCGTCTTGCCACAGAAATCGCTCGTCGATTACGTGGAAAACATAAAGCCGAATATACCCCACACGTTGATACCGGTGATTATATTATTGTCACCCATGCTGAAAAGGTCATGGTCACCGGCCGAAAGTTCAAAGAAAAACAATATTACAGCCACAGTGGTTATCCAGGTGGCATCAAGTCGATTTCTTTTGATAAACTACAGGCTAAAAATCCAATACGCATCATCGAGCGCGCCGTCAAAGGGATGCTCCCCAAGAATTCATTGGGTAGAGATATGTACCGTAAACTCAAAATTTACGTTGGCAACGAACATCCACATGAAGCACAGCTTCCTAAAACACTTGAAATTGAGGAATAAGTCATATGGCCCAAGCACAACAATACTACGGTACTGGCCGAAGGAAGAGCTCCACAGCTCGAGTTTTCCTGCGTCCTGGGAAGGGCAACATCAAAGTCAATGATCGTGCTCTGACAGACTATTTTGGTCGTGAAACGGCAAGTATGATCATCAAGCAACCCTTAGAAGCCGTAAACGTTCTCAATCAATTCGACATTTACGCAACAGTTACTGGTGGCGGCATTTCAGGCCAAGCTGGGGCCATTCGTCTGGGCATTGCTAGAGCGTTGGTTCAATATGACGAGAAAGGCCTTGTTGAAGGAGCAGAACCGCTTCCTGATTCATATCGTCGAAAATTGCGCTCACGTGGTTTACTGACTCGTGACTCACGATGTGTGGAAAGAAAGAAGGTAGGCTTACACAAAGCACGCCGAGCAACTCAGTATTCAAAACGTTAAACCCATTCTCAGCCGCGTCTTTAGGGCGCGGCTTATTTTCAACCCCCTATCTAAAGTTTCTTGCGTCAAGTTGTTTTTGTAATGCACAAACGATGCAGCGCGGAACACGACACATTTCAGCATAAAAATCGCACCTCAAAGTATCCTCGACAATGTTGAGACAATCTAAGGCCAACTCATGTTGACCAAAAACAGGGTCTACATACACACTAGTGCCGAGTCCTTTAAACTCGCTCAATAAAGGGGGCGGCACTAGTACTCTTCCGCTCCCTAACGGTCACGGCTCGGATTTTCTGTGCATATATTGAGCGTTTTAATGCAATCGCCCTGCAACCCAAGGTTCGGTGGTTCCGAGAAGAAAAAGTGGCGGGAAATAGCAATCTCAGATACATTGGGTATTGGAACATGTTTCATTCACTTTTTATAAGGACATTTTATGGCAAAAATTCAAGTAGTTGTCACCGATGGATCGGCTACATTTCAGCGTAACTGGGGTTGGTTATTGGCCTTAGGCATCTTATTTGTCATTTTGGGTTGCATCGGTATGGGAATGGTCGTAGGACTAACTATTGCCAGTGTGTTGTTTTTAGGTGTTATTTTACTGATTGCAGGGATTTCTCAAGTTGTTGATGTGTTCACAAGTAAGCAATGGAGGGGGGCTGTTTGGCATGCTTTGATTGCCATTCTCTATATTCTCGGTGGTGGGGTTGTGATTTATGACCCGATCCTTGCCTCTACCTTGATCACCGTTCTCATCGCTTGGATGTTGATCATCATCGGAGTGACACGCCTTATTATGGCAAATTCCCTTCGCTCCCAAGGAGGATGGGGTTGGCTCATTTTTGCAGGACTCACAGCTATCATCCTCGGCGTCCTTATCCTATTGCAGTGGCCCTATAGCGGTCTGTGGGTGCTCGGGTTGTTCATTGCCATAGAGCTCATCATTAACGGCTGGACTTATATTTTTCTAGCACTAGCGGGTCGGCGTAGTTAGGCTAGTGCCTTTTCTTGTTAATTCGATCTCTCAATCTGTCATCCCCGCGCAGGCGGGGATCCATCTTGCAAATCACTCGAGTTGCCCATCTTTGGATACTTTTAGATTGAACCCCGGATTACGATTTAAACGAATATTTTCTGTCATTGTATCCCATGCTTTATCTAGCGTTTCAAGAGCATCATCCAAGCGCTTATCACAATAAATTGGAATTTTTGAGTAAGGGCTGTTGACATTTGATCTCCCCCGTCGCCGACGTGCCGCGGTTTATCCGCGGCATCCAGGAGATGCTTGTATAAATGGAAGATTTTTGGGTGGAAGTAGAAAAGCGATTAGCATTACTGAAGGAGGAAGTGGAAAATCAATCTAATTAAACAACACAACCCTCAGTGGCTTGATTTGAGTATAGGATTATATTGATGGATGGATCCCCGCCTGCGCGGGGATGACAGCTTAAGAGAACGAATTAACAAGAAAAGACACTAGTGATCTTGGTCCAGGAGATCTTTCTCCCGGACTACCCCTATTTTTCATACCGTTCAACACTGGCCATGATTTCATGACGAGCCGCTTCTGGCCCCGCCCAACCGTCAACTTTCACCCACTTACCTTCTTCTAGGTCCTTATAATGCTGAAAAAAGTGCTCAATAGATTTTAGCAAAGGCTCGGGCAAATCTGAATAGGTTTGGATGGATTCATACATTTTGGAAAGTTTGCTGATGGGTAGGGCAAGAAGTTTGGCATCAACGCCAGATTCATCGGTCATTTTCAAAAGCCCAACAACCCGACATCTGATCACAGCCCCATAAATCAAAGGGACAGGGGTCACCACCAAGACATCAACGGGATCACCATCCTCAGACAGAGTCGCCGGAATATACCCATAGTTGACGGGATAAAACATGGCTGTTCCGAGAAACCTATCGACAAACAAGGCTCCGGAAGCTTTGTCGACTTCATATTTAACCGGCGCCCCATGCATAGGAATTTCAATAATCACATTGACTTCATTAGGGATATCACGCCCACTTTTGATGTCTAACAAGCCCATGGTTCCAACCCCCTAAAAATAAAAGATTCATATTATGATCAAATTACCTTTAAAAGGCAAAGAATCTTGCTTCAAAATTTGTGAACACCCACCGAGTCAGCGTATAATTTGTGTCGAGACACACTCTGTTGGAACATCATGACTTGTTTATTTTGTAAAATTGCTTCTGGTGACCTATCGGCCAAAATTGCCTATGATGACGCAGAGCTCATGGCTTTTCATGACATTTCCCCTCAAGCCCCCACACATCTTCTCATCATTCCCAAACGCCACATTGCAACCATTGATGAGGTCGACGTCCAAGACGACGGCTTATTAGGTCGAATCATTCTAACTGCTCAAAAATTAGCTCGCACCGAAGGCCTCAGTGAGGCAGGATACCGGCTGGTGTTTAATGTAAACAGCGGCGGGGGACAAATGGTTTACCACATTCATTTACATCTTCTGGGTGGCAGGCAGATGACATGGCCTCCTGGGTAAACAGCAGACTTTCTAAGGTGAATAGATGCAAAAACTATACAAACAAATTTTGATCAATATTGGCGAAAACGTTAATCGCCCAGGATTGGAAGACACCCCAGAGCGCGCAGCTCAAGCGATGAAATACTTGACCAAAGGATATCATGAGAACCTCGATGACATCATTAACGGAGCCCTATTTGAATCCGAGATGAATGAGATGGTCATCGTAAAAGACATTGAAATGTATTCTATGTGCGAACATCATTTGTTGCCCTTTTTTGGAAAATGCCACGTAGGCTATTTACCCAATGGAAAAGTCATCGGTCTGTCTAAAATCGCCCGTATCGTTGATTTTTTTGCAAGGCGTTTGCAAATTCAAGAGCGCTTGACCACGGAAGTGGCTCAGTGCATTGCTTCCATCACGCACGCAAGGGGTGTGGCTGTGGTCATGGAGGCCAGGCATCTTTGTATGATGATGAGAGGCGTGGAAAAACAAAACTCCATTATGACCACCTCAGTCATGCTGGGTGAGATGCGCGACAACCCAACCAGTCGGATGGAGTTTTTAAATTTGATTAAATGATTGGACCACCACCCCCGTGAGGTTTCACCTGTTCAGGCGCACCCGCCAGGATCTCTCCGTCATGGTCCATCCAGCCGAGTGAGACAAGGGTTCTTTTAGTTCTATTCTCTTTACGACCATGCTCAAAGGTCCGTTCAAGCGTCATCCCATCGAAGGTCTTATCTTTCGAATACCAAGACCCTTGCTTTCAAATGAAACCACGCCCGCCCTTTTCATGGCATAGCGTTCTGCAAGCAAGGTAATCAGTGTTAATAGCAACTGAAACATCACCTTTAAAGCAGACGTCATCTGTTCCTCTTTTTCTAGAAGAGCAGTTGCATCTGCTATGGTTTTAGTGACATTGACCTTTGTTAACTTCACCTATAACACCCAATTCATCATCGATGAACTATTATAACCCCTGTTTTTTTGACCTCCAGCAGGGATCCTATATGACATGAACGGGAAGAAATCGATTCAAAAAACTTAAATATCGTTTGACGATCCGTATCGACTTATTAAGAGGACGTATATACCGCGGACAAGCCGCGGTACGTAGGGACTGTAGAGGGTTTAAATGCAATCACCCTCCCATGCTGCAGTTTTCTCGAGGCTATTCTTCTTTTTCAGCACCTTCTTCAACAACCTCAGGCGATTCTTCGACAGATTCGTTCACAACAGATGCGCCCGGTTTGTCTTTCCACTCGAGTTTGACGCGTCCTTGTTTATCAACGCCGGCTACAAATACATCAATCTCTTGGCCTTCGTGTAAAACAGCTTCTACCTTTTGCGAGCGCTCTTGACAAATTTGTGAAATATGAAGCAACCCATCTTTACCAGGAATTAGGTTAATAAATGCGCCAAAATCAACGATTTTGCTCACTTTCCCATGGTACGTTTGCCCTACCTCAACATCGGCAATCAAAGCCTTGATTTGTCGTTGCGCTTCATCCAGAGCGTCTCTACTTGGTGAGAACAATTGAACAACACCTTGATCATCAATATCAATCGATACGCCAGTGCTTTCAATTAACCCTTTGATGGTCACACCACCTTTTCCAATCACTGTGCGAATTTTATCTTCAGGGACTTTCATGGTAACAATTCTTGGCGCATGTTCGGATAATTCACCGCGGTGTTCCGCTAAGGCATTCTTCATAACCCCTAGAATATGGCAACGGCCTGCGTGAGCTTGCTCAAGGGCTTGTTCCATAATCTCTTTGGTGATCCCTGAGATTTTAATATCCATTTGTAAAGCTGTCACACCCTTCTCAGTACCTGCTACTTTAAAGTCCATGTCACCTAAGAAATCTTCATCACCCAAAATATCCGTCAATACAGCAAATCTGTCACCTTCTTTGATGAGACCCATCGCCACACCAGCCACGGGTGCTTTTATAGGAACACCAGCGTCCATCAAAGCCAGACTGGTTCCACAAACAGTAGCCATTGAGCTTGAACCATTCGATTCGGTGATCTCAGAGACAACTCGCAACACATAAGGAAATTCGCTAACACTGGGAAGAACCGCCATCATACTGCGTCGAGCCAGCCGACCATGACCAATTTCACGGCGCTTTGGACTGCCCACCATCCCGGTTTCTCCAACAGAATAAGGAGGGAAATTGTAATGGAGCATGAATCTATCTTTTACTTCGCCATCCAATTTATCCAAAGTTTGTGCGTCACGATCATTGCCCAAGGTGGCAGCAACTATTGCCTGCGTTTCACCACGTGTGAACAAGGCTGAGCCATGCGCTCTTTCTAAGAGTTTCGTGCGAATGGTGATGGGTCGGACTGTTTTGAGATCCCGGCCATCGATACGAGGCTCACCATCTAAAATACGATGGCGCACAACATTTTTCTCAATCACACTGATCCCATGAACGATCACATCCCGGCTTAAGTCAGGATGCTCGGAAATCAACGCATCACCTACTTTTTGACGAATGTCACTCAAACGTTGATGACGTTGTGTTTTATCTTTCAAGAGATAAGTTTCAGTGATGTCAGATGTTGCGAGCGACTCAATTCGTACTTGTAAATCAGCATCAACAGGAGGTGCGACCCAATCCCACGTAGCCTTGCCGACTTCTGTTGCAAGATCATTGATCCCGCGTATCACATTCTTCATCATTTCGTGACCAAAAAGGACTGCTCCTAACATCACGTCCTCACTCAGTTCACGCGCTTCAGATTCAACCATCAAAATGGCGTCTTCAGTGCCCGCAACGATCAAATCCAACGCTGAATTTACTTTGCTGGAAGGATTCAGGAGGTAAATGCCATCGTCGTATCCAACACGCACAGCACCAATAGGCCCCTCAAATGGAATGCCCGAAATGGCCAACGCTGCGGATGCGCCGATCAGCGCAAGTACATCAGCAGGAACATCCGGATTAAGCGACATGACCGTGGCAATGATTTGCACTTCATGATAAAAACCGTCAGGGAAAAGAGGCCGTAAAGGTCTATCAATCAAACGAGACACCAACGTTTCATGCTCGCTTGGACGCCCTTCTCTCTTTAAGAAACCACCCGGGATTCGACCTGCTGCGTAGGTTTTTTCTTGATAATGAACGGTCAAAGGCAGAAAGTTATGATTGACAGATCCCTCTTTTTTAGCAACCACAGTCACTAGAACTTGCGTACCATTCTGACTAACAAAAACAGCACCATCCGCTTGTCGTGCAATTTCACCCGTTTCGAGCGTTAGTATATGTTCCCCAAACTGTATTTCTTTCGTAATTTTAGACACAGTGTGTTACCTCGTTATGATGGTGCAATAAAAAAAAGCGCAGTTCAATGCGCCTTTCGTTTCATCTTAAGTTTGCTCAAAGTTGTATGAGGCGCAGTTAAATCACTCAATAGGAATCTCGAAGCCCTAGGCGTTGAATGAGAGCACCATATCTTGATTGATCATTTTTTTTCAAATACTTAAGCAACTTTCTACGCTTGTTTACTAAGGCTTGCAAACCACGACGAGAATGGAAATCTTTCATATGGATTTTGAAATGATCCGTCAAATACTTAATACGGCCAGTCATCAGAGAAACCTGAACTTCCGGCGAGCCAGTATCTTTTGCAGCTCTTTTAAAATCATCTACAATTTCAGCTTTTTGTACGCTCGTTAGCGACATGGTTAACTCCTGAAGTTCTTCAATAGCAATTGCATACTGTCAAAAGGACGCATTCTACCAAGACATGAATCTAGAAACAAGCATCTGGAATGAAAAAACACGATTCAGGCCTAAGCATTGATTTATAATTTCCGATAAAGTAGGGTCAGAACTTCACCCGTTTTATCAAGGAGCGTAACATGCTATGGATTCCAAAAAATTCGAGAAATGCCGTTATCAAACGACTGTTTGGGTTCCTTGGCTTGACCTTGACCCTTCTCGTTTCTTGCCTTCCATCTCAAGCTCAAGTAGTGCTTACTCGCCATGTTCCTGACGTGGTCAACAGCCAAGTGACGGGCTGGGGAAGTATGAGCGGGGGTGGTAAGAAAAATACGACCTCCATATCCCTTGTCGTTACGCCATGAAGGTAGGAGTAACGATGAGCATACCTTTACCCATACCATTGATTGACACCTGCCAACAGCTCAATGAAAATCATTGGATCATATTACCCCCTCCTTCTGCTCCGCCAAATGATCTTATCTGTTGTTTGGATTTTCTAAAACAATATGATCATAACAATGCCACATTTGAATCCTATCGACGAGAGATTGAGCGGCTTCTTCAATGGACTTGGTTCATTAAGCAAAAGTCTTTGCTCGCGTTAAGCCGACAAGACATGGAGGATTATATTGAGTTTTGTCTTGATCCACCCAAATCTTGGATTGGATTGAAACGAGTGGCGCGTTTTGTCTCGGTGCTGGGGCTCAGAGCACCCAATCCACAGTGGCGCCCTTTTGTTGTCAGTGTGAGCAAACTTCAGCATAAAATGGGTTTGAAACCCAGTCTAGATGATTATCAATTATCACAAAAAGCCATCCGTGAAATATTCACGGTGCTGAGCAGCTTTTATAATTATTTGGTGCTCTGTGAGAAAATCAGCATGAATCCCATTGCTCTCATCAAACAGAAAAGCAAGTACATTCAAAAACATCAATATCAAGATCGTGTGATGCGTTTGAGTGACAAGCAATGGCAATCTTGTCTTGAAACCGTAAAAATCATGGCCAACCAAAGACCAGAGCATCACGAGCGCACCTTATTCATCGTTTCCGCGCTGTATTTGTTATACTTACGCGTCTCAGAGTTATGCGCTTCAGATCGTTGGACTCCAGAAATGGGTCATTTTTATCAAGACAGCGCCAGTTGTTGGTGGTTTAAAACGGTTGGGAAAGGCAATAAAATGCGTGAGATCGCAGTGCCTGATGATATGCTTTTGGCCCTTAGGCGATATCGCCTCAGCATGCAATTATCCCCGCTTCCTTTTGTCAACGAAAAAATCCCTTTGTTATCGAAAGAAACAGGAAAAGGGCCTATGACCAGCTCAAGACACCTTCGTCGATTAATTCAAGATTGTTTTGATAGCACCATTCAACAATTAAGACATCAAGGGTGTACAACGGAAGCCGATCTCTTGGAATCAGCGGCTGTCCACTGGTTAAGACAGACAGGAATTTCCGACGATATCAATAAGCGTGGAAGGCCCGTAGCACACGTACGAGATGATGCAGGACATAGTTCAAGTGCCATCACAGATCGCTATAATGATATTGATCTTTTAGAGCGCCATGAGTCAGCAAAACATAAAAAACTGATGACTCCTGGGTGAGTTCAATCCATACTTAGGAACGGGCTATAACCATTAAGAGACCTCGTATGAAAGCATCAGATCTATTTTTACTCTGTCTTGAAAAGCAAGGCGTCAACATGATGTACGGGGTCCCTGGTGAGGAAAATGCGGACATCATGATTTCGCTGTTGACCCACCCCATTCAATTTATGACCTGTTGCCATGAACAAACTGCCGCGTTCATGGCCGGTATGCATGGTCTGCTGACGAACATTCCCGGTGTTTGCCTAGCAACGCTTGGGCCTGGTGCCACCAATTTACTCACAGGGGTTGCACAGGCGAACCTGGATGGTGCTCCGTTGATCGCGGTGATTGGTCAAGCAGAAACCACACGCTTACATAAAATGTCGCATCAAAACATCAACTCCATTGAGGTCTTTAAGCCGGTCACCAAATGGGCCACGACCATTTTATCTGCCGATGTGATTCCGGAAGTCATCGCCAAAGCATTTAAAATTGCCACATCCGGCCGACCAGGTGCTGTGGTGATTGAATTGCCTGAAGATATCGCAAAAGCTGAAACGCAATCAAAAGTGATCCAAAAAACAAGCTATGGTGCCGAGGAGGAGGCTCCACAAAGCCAAATCCAGCAAGCTCTTTTACTTCTTCAAAAGAGTATGAAACCACTGCTTTTATTGGGAGATGGGGCAACCCGTACCGAAAGCGATCACCCCGTCCGGAATTTTTTAAAAAAAACCGAGTTATATACGGCCTATACCTTTATGGGCAAAGGCGTGATAAGCAACCTCTATGAACGATCCCTGCATTGTGTGGGTCTTGGATTAAAAGACATTGCCTTACAAGCCTTTGAGCAATCTGATCTGGTCATCTGTATCGGTTACAACCTGGTTGAATGGTCTCCTGCACATTGGAACATAGGCATTGAAAAGACCATCATTCACATTGATTCAGCCCCGGCAGAAATCGACGAGCATTATATCCCACAACTTGAGCTGGTAGGCTCGATCCCGAGAATTGTTCAACAACTCACGGATGAAGTCACTCCCGCGTGTCGAAAAAAAGAAGCCTATTTTGCCGATATTCAACACCGCGCCGAAGCAGATATCCGTGGTTTTGCTGACGATGATGGCTTTCCAATGAAGCCGAAACGTCTCTTAAAAGATTTGAGAGATGTCTTGGCAGACACTGACATCTTGGTTAGCGATGTGGGCGCTCATAAAATGTGGATTGCCCGCCAGTATGGTGCACGACATTCAAAAACATGCTTTATCAGCAATGGCTTTTGCTCTATGGGGGGTAGTATGCCTGGGGCCATGGAAGCCAAACGCTTACATCCTGAAAAAAATGTGGTGGCGGTGTGTGGGGATGGCGGCTTCATGATGAGTATCCAGACTCTTTTTACAGGGGTCGCAGAAAAGATCCCTTTTACGGTCGTGGTTTGGGAAGATCAAGAGTATGGCTTGATCCGGTGGAAACAAGAAATGCATTATCAACAACACTCACATACCTTACTGAAACACACCGATTTGGCTGATACGGCTCGTGCCATGGGCTGCTTCTCTGAGCGTATCACCAGAAGTGAAGACTTCAAGCCTGCACTTCTTCGAGCTTTGTCCAACGTAGATCGTCCATCGGTACTTGTCGTACCCGTAGATTACAGCGAAAATATGAAGCTATTTTATCATTTAAAAAGCACTACGGCCTCCATCTAAAAATAGGATAATATCAAGATGAACTGTGCTAAGATAAAAACATCATTGTCCAAAGCGTCTCAAGCACGTACGTGCACCACTTCATCAAATAACTTGCAAGAAATCCCCTCATCCGCCCTGCGGGCACCTTCTCACCATGTCTGGGGAGAAGAGAATAAGGAAGGAAGTTATTCGGAAGTCCAGTAAAGTCCAACTTTTAGAAAATAGCCCTAAAATGTTCTTATTCCACTTTCCCCTGCCACCAAGACCAACGACGCTTGGCGCCTTGCAAACACACCATTTTCAATGACACCGACCATCTGATTGATCTCCTGTTCTATGGCGATGGGATCTGAAAAAGGTAAATTGAATACATCTAAAATGATATTGCCATTGTCCGTTTGAAACCCTTCACGATACATAGGATCTCCTCCCAATTTGACCAACTCTCGAGCAACAAAAGAGCGTGCCATGGGAAGAACCTCTACGGCAACAGGGAAATGACCCAAATGATCAACGACCTTTGACTCATCTACAAGACAGATGAATCGGGTTGCAACCGTTGCAATGATTTTTTCACGTGTCAAAGCCCCTCCCCCCCCTTTGATCATGATTCGTTGCGGATTCACCTCATCCGCACCATCAAAATATAACGGAACATCAGGGGCACAATTCAAATCAATCACCACAAGACCCGCCGCACGCAGACGCTGCTCTGTCGCGACAGAGCTTGCGACACAAGCATCGATTCGATGCTTAATACTTGCCAGAGCTGATATCAAATGATTCACAGTCGAGCCCGTCCCAACCCCAATGATCATCTGATCTTCAATATGATCCAGGGCGGCTTTTGCAACTCGTGCCTTTAATGCATCGGAACTCATCTTTCACCTCGTCAAACAACAAACAAAGAATGGGTATCATAAGGGATCAAAAATCTTATCACAACTTAAGTCAGGATCGGTCCATACATGTCTTGCATAGCAAGATTGATTGATTGATTGATGATAAAGTAAAAAATTCTTTCCGATAAAGGACAATGGAAATGGCCTCAAAATATTGGATTCTAGGGATTTTGGGAGGAGCTTTTGGATATACGACTGTTTTTGCTGGGGACATGGGGCCCATAGCGACAGATCGAACATCCTTTCGACCTGTGATAGCGATTTTAGGGGGGGCTTCTTGGTTTAGAGTAAGCACTTCACAATCCTTTTTAAATGAAAATGAGGACTCCTTTACTTATAACAACAAGGGAGACCCCAGAGCAGATGGCTTTATGGGTGGATTTCTTGGGGTTGAGCATGATCTTTGGCGCTCGGGGGTCTTTGCAGATGTTGGCGTTGAGTATGATTATTATTCACCGGTGACCCAGAAAGGGCTAAACGCCGCTGGGGTTCAGCCAAATACCGATACGCTATATCAGTATCAGTATCGTTATCAAACACAACAAGTCCTCGCAGTAGGAAAGCTGTTTGGCACAGTTTATGATAGGTTTCATCCTTATATCTCAGGCGGTGTTGGGGCAGCATTTAATCAACTCAACTCATATCAGGCCTTCACTGAAGAAACAGGCAATCGCAATTTAACCCCGACGTTTCTGAATCACCATCAAACGGTTTTTAGTTACCAACTTGGCATTGGGGTAGACACCCATTTAAACCAACACCTGCGCTTAGGTCTAGGCTATCGATTTTCATGGTTTGACAGAGTATCCCTTGGCTCAGGAACCGTTACTTTCGCAAACTATTCGGCCCCTGTTCCCTTCACGCCCAGCGCCCAAAATATTACTGCGAATCAGTTTGTGGCGCAGCTTAGTTATGTCATATAACAATTTTTTTATGGAGATTAACCCCGCCATGAAGACCATCACCTTGAGCCGTATCCTCTTATGTCTTTCACTCCTTTTTTTACTTAACCCGAACTTTGCAAAAAGTAATTTGAGTATCAGTCAATCCTCGGAGCACCCAATCCCTCTAACCGTCAATCCCGAGGGATCAACAAGTGCTTATTTCACAATTACCAATAACACAAGTAAAACATTACGCAATTACTCACTGCAACTGGCTAATTCAACAGCCCACGCTACGCAAAATCTATCAGGGGGCTACTGTCCAAAATCAATGACCCTACAACCAGGCGCAAGCTGCACCTTAACTTTTGACATTGGACGAAACCGCTACGCGGTAATTTTCCCCGCATGAGATCCCATCCCCTGATTAATCTTCTGTATAGCTTGTAGATCTTTAGAAAGGAATTTTTTCGACCTTAGGTATTATATTTTGTGCAAAGTGCTCCGTTTTG